>CAJUOF010000104.1 GCA_910587905.1 uncultured Lachnospiraceae bacterium | reverse complement strand
GCCGGTGGAGGATACCACGTGGGTGGTGAAGGAGGAATTGTTTCCGCCGCCGTGCTCCGCGTGGAGGACCAGGGCCACGTCCAGGACCCTCGCTTCCAGCTCCGTGTATTTTCCGTCGGGCCTGAGGAGCCGGAGGATGTTCTCCGCCGTGGAGAGGTCCGCCTTGGGATTGCGGATCACCAGGCTCTCGTCCAGGTGATAGTGGCGGTAGGCCTGGTAGGCGTACACCGAGATTAACGGGAACTGGGCGATCAGGTGGAGGGACTGCTTCAGCACGTTGGGGATGGAGATGTCATCCGGATTTTTGTCGTAGGTGTAGAGGGTGAGCACGCTCTTTTGCAGGGAGTTCATGATGTCCTTGCTGGGGGCCTTCATGATGATGTCCCGGACGAAGGTGTCCGGCAGGTTCCGGTAATGGCCCATCAGGTCCAGGAATTCGTCCAACTGGGCCTGGGAGGGAAGGCTGCCGAAGAGGAGCAGGTAGGTGATCTCCTCGAAGGCGAATCTCCGCTCCCTCACGTCCCGCAGAAGATCCATGACGTTGTAGCCCTGGTAATAGAGCCGCCCGTCCACGGGAACCTTTTTCCCGTCGACGGAATCGAAGGCGATCACGTCGGAGATTTCCGTGAGCCCGGTCAGGACGCCTTTGCCGTTGGATTCTCTGAGTCCCCGTTTTACGTCATATTCCGTATAGAGATTCAGATCTATGCGATTGGAATTCTTGCAATATTCCACCAACTGGTCCAGGCGGGTCTCAAAGGCGGAATCGGCAGGGTTTGTCTTTTCAGTATCGAACATAGAAAAAAACCTCCTTCTTTTTGAAATAAGTACCTTTATACTCTAACAGGATTTCGGGAATAAGGCAATCCCTGTTCCGATTTTTGGGCGTTTTTCTTGATTTTCGGGGAATATAATTGATAAAATTGGGAATAAACCCTATAAATTTTATTTTTTTTCGGGTGCCGTCCCGGAGATTTTTGAATAAAAATTTGTTTTCCGTGAAAGGGACGGGGAGTTTTGCTGTGTATATAAGTGAAGGCCTTTATGTTACGGGGGAGGAAGAGAGCGGTGGAAGACAATAAGATTCTGGAACTATATTGGAAGCGTCAGGAAACGGCCATCACGAGGACGGAGGAAAAATACGGAAGATTCTGCCAGGCCATTTCCTACAATATCCTGCACAACAGGGAGGACGCGGAGGAGTGTGTGAACGACACCTGGCTGAACGCCTGGAATTCCATGCCGCCCCATTATCCCAACCGGCTGTCGGCATACCTGGGGAAGATCACGAGAAATCTTTCCATCAACCGGTTTAAAAGCTACGGCGCCGGGAAGCGGGGAGGGGGCCAGGCGGCCCTCGCCCTGTCGGAGCTTTCGGACTGCGTTCCGGCGGCGGGGGGCGTGGAGGAGGCGGTGGAGGAGATGGTCTTGGTGGATGCCATTGAAATGTTCCTGTACGGTCTCACGGAGCGGAAGAGGAATCTCTTCATCCGGCGTTATTGGTATCTGACTCCGGTGAAGGAGCTCGCCCGCGTCTACGGCATGAGCGAGAGCGGGGTCGCTTCCATGCTGTTCCGTCTGAGGCGGGAGCTTAGAGGGCAATTGGAAAAGGAGGGAATCGTATTATGAAGGGATACGGGGAGAACGGTCCGGAGAACGGAAGAGAGAGGAATGAAAGGATGAGGAAGGGAAGGGGGACCGCGGAGGGGAGCGGGAAGAAGGAGGAACGGCTTCTGGAGGCCATCGGGAAGATCAACGAGGACCTGGTCGCCGACGCGGTCCTGGACGAGGGAAGGAGGAGACGGAAAGCCTGGATTCCCATGGCCGTGGCGGCCGCTTGCCTGGCCCTTGTGGTGTCTGCCGGGACAAGGCTTGTGTTTCCGTCGGGTCGGGATGTTCCGGGGGAGCTGGAGCCGGATGACCCTGAGGAGCTTCCGATGCTTGACGCAGGCTGGACTTTACATGAGGTGACGGGATATGAAGGGCTGATGGCCCATGACATTTCGGAGCTGACTTGTGAAAATCCCTGGAGGGAGGACATGGAGCTTGCTGCCCTCCCGGTCTATCGGAACGCGATCACCTATGACGAGTATTACCATCCTTCCGGCGGGGATTTTGAGGCCATGAGGGAGCGTCTGTTTGCGGTGGCTGACCGGCTTGGGTTTGAGAAAGGGGAACTCGAGATCGGGGATAATGTGCCGGATGAGGAAGCGCGGGAGATCATCCGGGAAAAGCTGGGAGAGGAGATCACGGATCATTATTTTGACCCGACGGCGGTGACGGCGGAGGCGGAAGGCGTCCGGATCGAGGTCGATGTGCAGATGCGGACTTGTATTTATTTTGAACCGGAAGTGACCCTGCCGGAGCAGTATCATTTTACGTATGCATCCACCTACGAGGAGCTTGCGGCCGTGGCGGATTATCTGAGGGAGGAGTATTCCGGGCTCCTTCATATGGAAAAGCCGCAGGCGGAGATCGGCTACGGGGATTATACGTATGCCGGGGAGCGGCTGTTTACCAACCTGCAGTTTTTTGACATGGCGGGAAGCGACGTGGACCGGATTCTCAATTATAATTTCAATCGGGTTGAATTTTGCCGCAGTGAGGAGGGAAAGCTTTCGTTCGTGCGGATTTCCCAGCCGGATTTGTCGAATCTGGTGGGGAATTATCCGATCATTTCCGCGGAGGAGGCGAGAGATTTGCTGTTGAAGGGGAATTATATCACCTCGGTTCCCTATGAGATCCCCGGCGGGGAGTATGTAAGAAGGGTGGAGCTGGTCTACCGGAACGGGGATTATGAGGAGTTTTACATGCCCTTTTATAAATTTTATGTCGAGCTTCCGGAGGAGGAGAGGGATCACGGCCTGAAGGATTATGGGGTTTATTACGTGCCCGCCGTGGAGGGGAGTTATCTTTCTGACATGCCAACCCGGGAGGGGTGGTGATCCATGAGGGTTATTGACAACTTCGGCCTTGCGGGGTATACTGAAAATCGGCAATGAATCGGAAATCGACAGGCTTTTGTCCTTGTTGGCGGGGATGGGAGCCTGTTCTTATTTGTTCTTGTTTGTGGAAGAGACGGAGTTAAGGATAGGGCCGGCGGCCCTGTCAATGGACGGATGAGTGGAGGGATGCAATGTTATTGGGGGTTGATTTTTATCCGGAGCAATGGGACCCGTCCCTGATGGAGACGGACATGGACACCATGGTGGAGCTGGGCTGTGACGGGATTCGGATTGGGGAGTTTGCCTGGCATTTGATGGAACGGAGGGAGGGGGAGTATGATTTTTCCTTCTTTGACTCGGTCATCGCCATGGCGAAGCGGAAAGGGCTCAAGGTGGTTTTGGGGACGCCCACGGCCGCCATTCCCGCCTGGCTTGCCCATAAGCATCCGGAAATCTTGTCGGAATTCGAGGACGGGAGGAAGCGGGCCTTCGGCGGCCGCCACGTGTACTGTTTCAACAGTCCCGTGATGTATGAGTATTCGGAGAAGATCATTCGGGCCATGGCGTCCCATTTTCGGGATGAGGAGCAGGTGGTGGCTTGGCAAGTGGATAACGAGCTTGGTCACGAGGGAAGTGACTTATGCTTCTGTCCCCGGTGCCACAGGGCGTTTCAGGATTTTCTGAGGGAAAAGTTTGAGGGGGATATTGACCGGCTCAATGAGACCTACGGTACGGCCTTCTGGTCTCAGGAGTACAACGGCTTTGAGGAGATCCCCCTGCCGGCAGAGACCATTACCACCCACAACCCGGCCCTGCGGCTGGACTGGGAACGGTTTCGCAGTGGGAGCGTCGTGGATTTTTTGGATTTTCAGGTGAACTTGATCCGGGAGTTTGTCCCGAAGGCCGTGGTTTTGCACGACTTTCCCGGCGGCGGCCTGTATAAGCACGTGGATTATTCGGCGGCGGCCAGGAATCTGGACGTGGCGGCTTACAATCATTATCCGGTCTGGGGTGGGCAGAAGGAGCCGCTTCCTCCCCATGAGATCGCCTTTGAGCTGGATTATGTCCGGGGGCTCAAAGGGCAGAATTTCTGGATTACGGAGGCCATCATGGGGGCCCAGGGCCATGACGTGACCGGGTATCTCCCGAGACCG
>CAJUOF010000103.1 GCA_910587905.1 uncultured Lachnospiraceae bacterium | reverse complement strand
TTAAAGGACGGCTTCAAGAACACGAAGCTGCAGATGCTCTTCCGAGGCCAGAATAGTTTGGGTTGCAATCATTATCCCGACGACGTGGTGGAGTATTTCGTGCAGAAATCCATCGCCAACGGCATTGACATCATCCGTATTTTTGACTGCCTGAACGATATCCGCAACCTGGAGTGTGCAGTCAAGGCGGCCATCAAGGAGAAGGGCCATGCGCAGGTTGCCCTTTCCTATACGCTGGGGGATGCCTACACGCTGGACTACTGGATGGATATCGCCAAGAAGATTGAGGACATGGGCGCCCATTCCATCTGTATCAAGGACATGGCGGGCCTTCTGGTTCCCGCCAAGGCCACGGAGCTGGTCCAGGCGCTGAAATCCGCCACGACGCTGCCCATTGACCTGCACACCCACTATACCTCCGGTGTCGCTTCCATGACTTATATGAAAGCGGTGGAGGCGGGCTGCGACATCATCGATACGGCCATGTCGCCTCTGGCCCTGGGCACCAGCCAGCCGGCCACCGAGGTCATGGTGGAAGCCTTCAAGGGCACGCCCTACGACACGGGCCTTGACATCACGGCGCTCTCCGAGATCGCGGAGCACTTTACGCCTATCCGTGAGGAAGCCCTCAAGAGCGGCCTCTTGAATCCCAAGGTTCTGGGCGTTAACATTAAGACCCTGATGTACCAGGTGCCCGGCGGCATGCTCTCCAACCTGTTGTCCCAGCTGAAGGAGCAGGGTGCGGAGGATAAGTTCCAGGCTGTGCTGGAAGAGGTTCCGAGGGTGAGAAAAGACTTCGGTGAGCCGCCCCTGGTTACACCCTCCAGCCAGATCGTGGGAACCCAGGCCGTGTTCAACGTGCTGATGGGAGAGCGGTACAAGATGGTGACCAACGAGTCCAAGAAGTTACTCCGGGGCGAGTTTGGCCAGACCGTCAAGCCCATGGATCCGGAAGTGATCAAGAAGTGCATCGGCGATGCGGAGCGGATCACCTGCCGTCCCGCCGACAAGCTGGAGCCCAAGCTTGCCCAGTATGAGAAGGAGATGGCCCAGTGGAAGGAGCAGGACGAGGACGTTCTCTCCTATGCCCTCTTCCCCCAGGTGGCCGTGGATTTCTTCAAATACAGAGAGGCCCAGAGGACCAAGGTGGATCCCACCCTTGCCAAGGATGGGAGTTACCCTGTTTAAGCGATGAGCCGTGCGGAGACGGAAAAAAGGCGGATAAGGCTGCTCGCAGCCTTATCCGCCTTTTTGCTGGCTCCATAGGGCGAATGCCCACAGCGAGGAAAGCCGTGAGGCTTTGCGAGCTGTGCACGGCGGGCTCGGAAGGGCGAATGCCCACAGCGACAGAACCGTAAGGTTTTCGAGCTGTGCACGGCGGGTTCGGGAAAGCGAAGGCGAATGTCCACAGTGAGTTCAAAAAAATGCGAGCTATGCGGCGAAAACCGTTTCCTAGCTCCCGTTGTGGGGATAAGGATGCTCGTAAGCATAACACGATATGCCAGGAAATAGAGGAATTTCTGAAGGAGCAAGCGGAGGAGCATTGATGGAACTTTATAACGGAAGACCTGAAAATACAGAAGGACGGCTTCCAAGGGAGATCAGGACATATGATTTCCTGGACAGCCTTGGAATTGAATACGGGCGTACAGACCATGAGCCTGCAAACAATATGGAAGCCTGCAATGAGATAGATGCCATACTCGGGGTATTGATTTGCAAAAATCTATTTCTCTGCAACAGACAGAAAACAAATTATTATCTGCTCATGATGCCGGGAGACAAAAAGTTCAAGACCAAGGAGCTTTCCTCACAGATTAATTCCGCACGGCTGTCATTTGCGGATGCGGGAGCGATGCTTCACTATCTGGATATAGAGCCGGGTGCGGTGAGCATCATGGGGCTGATGAATGATAAAGATCATGCCGTGCGGCTTTTGGTTGACGAGGATGTGCTGAAGGGAGAGTATTTGGGATGCCATCCATGTGTATGTACATCCAGCTTAAAGATGAAAACGAGGGATATCATCGAGAAATTTCTTCCCGCAACAGGCCATAGATATGAGACGGTACATCTGTCCGGAGAGGATTGATCATATGCCAAAGAATAACGACAAAACAAACGTTATGCGCATTTTGGACGGGAAGAAAATCCGATACATGGCGCATACTTATGAGCCTGATGCCGCCATGAGCGGCGAAGAGATAGCGGCAATACTAAAAGAGGACGCCGACCAGGTTTTCAAGACGCTCGTCACGCAGGGAAAGTCTGGTCAGTATTATGTGTTTGTGGTTCCCGTGAAAGCAGAGCTGGATCTGAAAAAGGCGGCAAAGGCAGCGGGGGAGAAAGCCATCCGTATGATAAAGCAGAAGGAACTTCTGCCGCTCACCGGGTATGTGCATGGCGGCTGTTCCCCGATCGGAATGAAGAAGCAGTTCCTGACTTTCCTTCATGAGACAGCAAAGCAGTATGACAGGATGTTTGTGAGTGCGGGAAAGGTGGGATTCCAGATCGAACTATCGCCGCAGGATCTGGTTTCTGTCACGGGATGCGGCTTCGCCGACATAACGGAGGAGAACTCATGAAGAAGAACATCCGCTTTACGGCCTGGGACGATTATGCGATCATGTTCATGGCGGAGAGCAGCCTTGCGCTGAGAAGCAGGAAAAACTGATTGGGGACCACATTGGGTTCGCCGGGGAGGGATACGGGATGGAGGAGCAGATCGCTCACTACATCAACGTGCTGGGGAAATTTTGTGGGAAACGGGATCTGGAGGTTCTCACAGGAGATTGCTTGCAGAGGCGTTTTGGAATCTGTCAGGCGGACGTCATGGTGTTGTTTGGAGGAAGCATTCTGCAGGGGGGAGACGTTCTCGCACATGCGATGAAGGAGCGGATCGCAGAAAAATATGTGATCGTCGGCGGGGCGGGTCATACGACGGAGACCCTCAGGCAGAGGGTGCGGCAGGAATATCCCTCCCTGAGGACGGAGGGACTGTCGGAGGCGGAAATCTTTCAGGGATACCTGTCTGCGGTTTACGGCTTACAGGCGGATTACCTTGAGACGGAATCCACCAACTGCGGCAACAACATTACCAATCTCCTTGCGCTTTTGGAGGAGAAGGGCATTCCTTTCCGGAGCATCATCCTCTGCCAGGACGCTTCCATGCAGCGCAGGATGGAAGCCGGTCTGCGCAAGTACGTGTCTGACGAGGTCCGGATCATCAACTATGCCGCTTATGAGGCGGAGGTGGCGGTGAAGGAGGGGGCGCTGGCGTATTCCTCTGAGAGCCATGGGATGTGGGAGATGGAGCGGTATGTCAGTCTGCTCATGGGTGAAATCCCCAGGCTTAGGGACGACGAGAACGGGTACGGCCCGTCGGGGCGGGATTTTATCGCCCATGTGGAGATTCCGGAGGAGGTGAGGCATGCCTTTGAGGAATTGAAGAAGCGATATGGAAACCATGTCCGGGAGGCGAATCCTCTTTATGCCTCAAGGGGTTCTACGGATCATCGGGGCAGCGAATAACGGCGAATTTTTATGGAGTATGTATGGAACAAGTATTTGTGACGACGGCGGGGATCCCGGTTTATTCTTATCCAAATCCCCATCTACACAGTTTCTGCCTCTGTCTGTATGTGAAGGCGGGCCCCATGTATGAGGGGAAGGAGGAGAACGGAATCACCCATTTTTTTGAGCATGTGGTGATCCGGAACGTGAACCGAATCATGGACGGAAGGCTGTATCAGACTCTGGATCAGCTGGGGCTTTCTCTGAACGGGGCCACCTACAAAGAGTTCGTCCATTTTTCCGTCAGCGGGGCGTCGGTCCATTTCCGGGAGGCGGCCCGGATTTTCCTGAAACTCCTGGAGCCTTTGGCACTCTCGGAGGAGGAGATCGACACGGAGCGGAAGCGGATCCTGGCGGAGATCCGGGAGTATGACAGGGGGAAGTCCCTGGAGGCCAGGACGGAACGGGCGGTCTGGGAGGGAACCTCTCTGACGAGGACCATTGCCGGAAAGAAGAAGCGGTTGAAGAAGATGGGGAAAAAGGAGTTATCCAGGTTTCGCCGGACTTTTTTTGACGGGAGGAATCTGTTTTTCTATCTGACGGGGAATTGTCCGCAGGAGGATGTCTCTTATTTTCTGGAGGAGCTGGAAAAGCAGAAATTTTTTGAGGGGGCGAAGGAACGGCGGAATCTGGCCCCTGTCCCGGACTGTTTTTTTAAGCGGACGGGAGAGCCGGTGATCGCAAAGGGAAGGGGCACGGAGGTCTCCTTTTCTTTCGACGTGGACGTGACCCGCTACAGCGGCGCCATGTTGAATCTTTTTTATAATATGCTGTTCACGGGGGATTACTGCCCGGTCTACCAGGAGCTCTCGGAAAAGACCGGTTATATTTACAGCTATGACGATCAGTTTGAACGGTATCGGAACATCGGGAGCCTGCAGTTAAGTTATGAGGTGGCTGGGGACAAATTTTACAAGGCTTTTGCCAGGACCATGGACATTTTCTGCCGCCTGAAACGGGACGGCGGGAATTTGGAGTATGTGCGGGCCATTTATCTGGACAACGGCGACATGGCCCTGGACGACGTGGGGGATTTCAACTGGAACCGGGCCTATGACTGCCACATCATGGGGGAGGATTATCCGGACATCAAGGCTAAAAAGCGGGCCTACGGGGCGGTGCGGGAGTCGGACATGGCACGGATGGCGAGGGAGATCTTCCGGCCGGAAAATCTGACGGTGGTGGTGAAGGGGAAGAAAAAGAAGCTTTCGAAAAAGCGGATTCAGAAGCTTATGGGGCGGCTGGAGGCCGGTCACTGACGGATGCCGTCTGATCTATCTGTGCCCGCCTCCGTGGCCGCCGTGGGATTCGTGACGGCCGCACCCGCTGTCCTGACCCTGCGGTGTCTCACAGGCGGGTGACGTCTCGCCGGCAGGAGATGGTTCCTTGGTAACGCCTGCATCGCCGTCTGACAGGCGGTCGATGAGATCCCGGATCCCGCTCATGGTCATCCCTTGTACAGTTTCCGGAGTGATTTCCGGGTCCAGGAGCTGTAATTCCAAAAAGGCCCTGTATTTTCCACAGGAAAGGCCCGCCTCATGGGCGGATGTGACTTCTGCCGAAGAGGAATGGTAGCAGTGGGTATTTTTATGGCCTGCCGTGCACCCTTCCAGTTTGGAAAGGATTTGGGCGGATTGGGTTTCGTCGGAGCCTGCGACGGTGATGACCATCTCTTCGTCGTCGGACAGCATGGCGGCTATCTTTTTGTTTTCTAAGATCTGGCGGACGGCTTCCTCGTAATGTCTGAATTTGATATCCATGGCGGCCGTCAGCTCTCTGGCGTCGTCATTCAGGCTGTTCACGGAAATGACCCTGTCAAACCGGTTGATGCCCAGTTCCAGGGACGGGTTGATGTCAATGCTGATGATCGAGGTCTGGGTAAAGTAAAGCCGGTGGCCCATGACCAGCAGGAACAGAAGGCATGCGCAGGCGGCGGCGTACATGGGGAACCGGCGTTTTACCGGTTTGGCGGAGCTTTTTGTTTTTTGCGCGAGGAATGCTTTGGTCCTGTCTTTTAATGGCTCTTCTGCCTGTATCTGCCGGAAAGCCTCTTTGATCTTGTCATTCATAGTCGTCACCTCCCAGCTTTTCCCGAAGCATTCGCCTGGAACGGGTCAGGAGTGTGTAGATGGTATTTACGTTTTTGCCTAATATGCGGCTGATCTGAGGAACCGTATAGTCTTCAAAATAATGGAGATAGACGACGTCTCTGTATTTTTGAGGCAGGGCAAGTACGGCTTCTATCACTTCTCTGTGATCCGGAGGCAGGGCTGCGGGCTGTTCCATCAGTTCGTCCAGGGAGACGGTGCGGCTGTGGAAAAAGCTTTTGAGCAAGTCTTTGCAGGCATTGATGGTAACCCGGATGAACCAGGCTCTTTCGTGTTCTTCGCTTTCAAACAATACGGAACTAAGGGCATATTTCAGGAACACGGTCTGAAATATGTCCTCGGTATCTGCATAATTTTTCAGATGGATCATGCAGAGCCGCCGAACGGTGTCGGAATGCAGTTCGACGGCCCTTTCTACCTCTTCTTCGCTCCGCATTATAGTTCCCTTTTTATCTGCCGCACCGGCCCCGGGAGCCGTGTCCGTGGCCCTGCCCGTGATGTCCACGCTGTGCGCCCGGGCGGGCGGAGTAATTCACAGAATTATTGTAACTGTCCTCACGGTCTGTGTCAGCCGAATTTGTTTCTTCCCAGACGGGGCCGCCTTGATGATATCTCCCGCAATTGTCGCAGATCCCGTCGCCGTCTGCGTCCACATAGCCACAGGCGCTGTGGGCGTAGTCGCAGATCCCATCGCCGTCCTCGTCCACATAGCTGCAGGAACCGTGGGCGTAGTCGCAGATCCCGTCGCCGTCCTCGTCGATATAGCTGCAGACGCTTCCGGTGTAATTGCAGACACCATTCCCTGCGTCCACGCTGTGACATCCGGCCCCGGAGCCTGCCGAGACGACGCAGGTTAAGCCCAGTGACAGTGCGGTGATGGTTGCTAACATTGTGTTTCCCATATGGATTCCTCCCTTATTTTGTGATTGCTTTTTGGATTCTCATCTTTAATACGATTGTACGGGAGCAATCCATTCATAAATCTGCAATTTTTTTCTTTTTGCACAAGAAGGCGGGAGATCTGCCGCCAGGCTATAGATCCAATTCCCCAAAGTCAATCCACAGGTCCCTGTAAATATTGGCTTTGACTTTATCCTGGAAGGGATAAGTCCTGATTTGGAAAGCGGTCACAAATGATGCTGATATCCGGCTCGACTATGGCTTTCCTGTTTGTGCATAGTTCGACGGCGAAGGGAGCGGGAAAACACGACAAGAGCCGCCCGTTGATTTGATGTAGTTGTTTATGACAGTATGCAATTCACTCAGTATCATCTGATGAATGGTCGAGGGTACCGCCTGATTATAGATGAGCTGACCGTCGACCAGCTCTGCCCGGACATCTTCCGGAAGATTATAATAATCGTCTTCTGTGCAATGCTTTGTCTGCGCCAGTGCCATGAGATCCCTTCCTTATTCTAAATGCTGATAAAAGTATAGCACATAATTTCAAAACTTCCAATAGCCGGTGTTTCATATTGCCTGGAAGGGAGGCGCTCACAAGACGGGAAATCTGTCTTGCCATTTTTGGAGGAAAGGGCTTATAATACCTGTCTTTCGAAGTTGAAGTAAAAAAATAGTGCTAAGCCATAGGTCAGAATCTATGACTTAGCATTTTATTTA
>CAJUOF010000102.1 GCA_910587905.1 uncultured Lachnospiraceae bacterium | reverse complement strand
GCTGCTTCACCTTCTCCTGTACCGCCGGCACACGGGTGGAACCGCCCACCAGCAGGACCTTGCCGACCTCTGCGGAAGTGAGGCCCGCATCCCTCAGGGCATTCTGCACCGGAACGGCTGTCCGCTCCACCAGGTCGTGGGTCAGCTCGTCGAACTTGGCCCTGGAGAGGTTCATGTCAAAATGCTTCGGCCCCTCGCTGGTGGCTGTGATGAAGGGCAGGTTGATGTTGGTGGTGGTGGCGGAGGAGAGCTCCTTCTTGGCCTTCTCAGCCGCCTCTTTCAGCCTCTGGAGCGCCATCTTGTCGTTCGACAGATCCACGCCCTCCTGCCTCTTGAATTCGGAAATCATATAATCGGTAAGCTTTGCGTCAAAGTCGTCGCCGCCCAGGTGGGTGTCGCCGTTTGTGGCAAGGACCTCGATGACGCCGTCGCCGATCTCGATGATGGACACGTCGAAGGTGCCACCGCCCAGGTCGTAGACCAGGATCTTCTGCTCCTTCTCGTTGTCCAGGCCGTAGGCCAGGGCCGCCGCCGTGGGCTCGTTGATGATCCGCTTCACCTCAAGGCCCGCGATCTTGCCGGCGTCCTTGGTGGCCTGCCGCTGTGCGTCGTTGAAGTAGGCGGGAACCGTGATGACCGCGTCCGTCACCTTCTCGCCCAGATAGCTCTCGGCGTCCGCCTTTAACTTCTGGAGGATCATCGCGGAAATCTCCTGGGGAGAATATTTCTTTCCGTCAATGTCCACCTTGTAATCAGAACCCATGTGTCTCTTGATGGAAGAGATGGTCCGCTCCGAGTTGGTCACCGCCTGCCGCTTTGCGGGGTCGCCCACCAGCCGCTCGCCGTTCTTGGTAAAAGCCACGACGGAAGGAGTGGTGCGGATTCCCTCTGTATTTGCGATCACGACCGGCTTTCCGCCCTCCATGACCGCCACACATGAATTTGTTGTTCCCAAGTCAATACCTATGATCTTGCTCATGATTCATTTCCTCCTGTATTATCCACTTTACTTCTTGTTAACCATTTAGTTTGCAACCTTTACCATGCTGTGGCGCACCACGCCGCCCCGGTAAAGATAGCCCTTCTGGAATTCCTCCACGACGACATTCTCGCCGGCCCCCTCATCCTCCACGTGCATGACCGCATTGTGGAAGTCCGGGTTGAACTCCTGACCCACCGCCTCAATGACTGTCACGTCCAGAGACTCCAGGGTCGTAAGAAGCTGCTTATATATCTTATCCATTCCCTCCGCAAAAGGGGAATGCGCTTCTTCTTCTTTTAAGGTTGCCATGCCCCGCTCGAAATTATCCACCACCGGCAGGATTTTTTCGATGACGCTCTTGGCTCCCACTTCATACATGGCGGCCTTTTCCTTCTCCGTCCGTTTCCGGAAATTCTCAAACTCCGCCATGGACCGTTTTAACCGGTCCGTCAGATCCTCAATCTGCTCATCCTTCTTATCCTTCTTCTCTTTTTTCTTAAAGAAGCCTTTCTTTTCCGGGGCCGGTCCGCCCTCCTGGGGCGTTTCCTCCGTCTCCTCCCCTGCAGCGTCTTCCGGCTCCCCGCCTTCTGTAAAGACCTCCCCGTCCTCTTCCGTCTGCGGGCTTTCTTCCGAAACTGCCTGTTCGTTCTCCGCTTCCATCTGATCTCTCTGCGTATCCGTCACGTTCTCTCCGCCTTTCTATATCCTCTTGCTATCTTTCTTCTCTCTATTTTCTGCTATTCTTCTTTTTTAAACATGGTATCAAGCTGTCCCATCACCGTCTGGAGAGTCTGGACCACCTTCTCATAATCCATCCGCTTCGGTCCCACGATCCCGATGGTGCCCTGAAGGCCGTCCCCCAGGTCATAGGTGGCTGTGACCACACTGCAGTCCTTCATGCTCTGGACAGGAGTTTCATTCCCAATATAAACCTGAATCCCCTGCTGTCCCTCTTCCCCCAGCTTATCCGTCAGAAGGTTGGTGAGCTGTTTCTTCTCTTCAAATACCTGGATGATCTCCTTCGCCTTGCTGCTGTCGGAGAGCTCCGGATACCGGAAAATGTTGGTGGCCCCGCTGGTGTAGATCTGCAGGTCCTCGTCATCATTTCGGATCGCCTCCGCCACCGCGTCCAGGGCCTTCCCCACCACCTCGGTATGGCCGCCGGCCTGCTCCTTGAGCTTGGTGATGATCCCCAGATTGATCTCCTCGATGGTCAGGCCGTTCAGATTCGTGTTGAGCAACAGATTCAGAGAGAGGATATCCTCCTCCGTGAGCTTCTCCTCCACCTCGAAGATGGTGTTCTTGATGAGGTTGCCCTCCACGACCACCACGGCCAGGAGCTTGTGTTCCTCCACCCGGGAAAGCTGGATAAACTTTAACTTGTTCCGGTTGTATCTGGGGGCGGAGATCATGGACGCATAGTTGGTATTGAGCGCCAGGACCTTTGCCATCTGTTTTAACACCTGCTCCATCCGGTCCATCCGGTCGATGAGGAACTCGCTGGTCTCGGCTAACTCCTGTCTCCCCGCATCCCGGTCCGCCGTCTCCAGCATGTGGTCCACGTAAAGGCGGTAGCCCCGGTCCGTGGGGATCCGCCCCGCCGAGGTGTGGTGCTGGACGATCAGTCCCATCTCCTCCAGATCCGACATCTCATTGCGGATCGTCGCCGAGGAGAGCTGCAGGTCCGAATATTTGGAGATGGTCCGTGAGCCGACCGGCTCCCCGGTTTCCTGGTAGTTGCGGATGATGGCGTTTAAAATCTTCTTCTTCCGTTCGTCCAGTTCCACGTCTCACGTCTCTCCTTTCCTGTTAGCACTCAACAAGAGGGAGTGCTAACATTCCTATGAATAAGATAGCACTCCCGTTATCCTTTGTCAATACGTTTTTTCAAATTTCTGTAAATCCGACGAGGTAATCCCCTGGATGACTTCCCCAATGTCTCCATCTATACATATAGCCCGCTCCTCAATCTCCTGCGGACAGACAGCCTCCCCGTAGTTCACACAGATATACGCCGCCTGCGGATTTTCCGCCGTCATCCGCCAGAAGGGATATTTGATAATCCCCGGCGTGTTGCCGCCAACGCCCAATTCCAAATATACAAGATTCAGGTCCTTATGGCGGTTCACAAAGGCTTGATACCTCTCTGCCGCCATATGCCAGCCGTCATCTTCAACAAAAGTATTGTCCGCCCTTAAATTCATTGACATAGGCGCACCGCAGACCGGACAGCGTGGAACCAATTCGGGCGGAACACGCATCTTTTCCTGTTCGGCAACCATTTTTTTAATAATGGCCTCGTTATCGTAAGTTTTATTGTGACAGGGTTTTGAACATTGCCATAGCCCGTAATCGCCCTGTGTATAAAAGAGTCTGCGCTTATCAAAACCCGCCTTTTGAAAACAGTGGTCAACATTTGTTGTTAAAACAAAATAGTCCTTGTCCCGTACCAGGTTGTATAAATCATGATAGACGCTTTTCGGTGCTTTTTCATAACGGTTGATAAAAACGTAACGGCTCCAGTACGCCCAATGTTCTTCCAGGGTCTCGTAGGGATAAAAGCCCGCCGAGTACATATCTTTAAAACCGTATTTTTTTATAAAATCCGGGAAGTGGTCCTCAAACCGTTTCCCGGAATAAGTAAATCCGGCAGAAGCAGACAGCCCCGCACCCGCACCGATCAAGATAGCGTCCGCACTCCGGATTTTCATCTTCACTTTTTCGATCTTATCCCAATAACTGTCTGTAGATTTCATAGTCGCAATCTTTGAAAACATTGAAAACCACCTCCATATCACCCGGATTCTCTTGCTGATAATCCTTTACCGTTTGGATCGCAATCTCGGCGGCAGCTTCGTTTGGAAAATGAAACTCTCCCGTGGAAATGCAGCAAAAGGCTATGCTTTTCAACTGATATTCTGCGGCAAGCTCCAGACAGGAACGGTAACAGTCTGATAACAGGTCACAGTCTCTTCTCGTGACTTCCCCATGGACCGTCGGGCCGACCGTGTGGAGAACATAACGGCACGGAAGATTATAAGCTCCCGTTATTTTGGCCTTTCCCACGGGCTCTTTCATTTTCTGTCTTTCCATGATACGGGAACATTCCAAACGAAGTTGTATACCAGCGGCAGAATGAATGGCGTTGTCAATACACCCGTGGCAGGGGACAAAGCAGCCCAGCATAGCGCTGTTTGCAGCATTTACAACAGCGTCTACGGACAACCGCGTAATATCGCCCTGCCACAAGTAAATACCGGATTTCACAAAGGAAATATCCTCTAAAGAGATGATGTCTTTTTCTGCCCGCTCCTCCCGCAAATATTCATCCTGTACGTTCAAAAAATCTTTTGCGGCCGGTTTTGGCGGACGGACATTCATGAGGGAACGTAACAGGCGCTTCCGTGCGGCATCCTCCGCAGGAATCTCTATCGATTGTAACTCCCTGTCTTCCCCTGTGAGATATTGGAGCAGATAAAGAAGCCTTTCTTTCTGTGTCATAACGTCCTCCTTCCCATTGCCGGTGCGGGCATATTTGACTGATTGACTTTTTAATTCGCCTATTCTGCCACAACTGAAATTCTCTGCCAGATGTGGTTTCCATTTAACGCTTCATCAACCATTGCGGCCGCATAGTCGGCATAACTGATTACGCTTTCTCCTTTTGCGTTCAAGGTCAATTCCTCACCGCCTAAAATGTACTTCCCGGTTTTTGCCCCATCTGCCTGAAAATCCCCGGCAGGACTGATATAGGTCCATTTCACATCGGTTCGGGTACGAAGCTCATCAAGCGCCTTTCCCATATGGGAAGCAAGCGGCTTGAACATTTCCGGGAAATCCGCCCCGTCCATGACCTGCATTGTATGCTCCGGGTCCACATACAGGCTGCCCGCCCCGCCGACAACAAGAAGTCTTGTCTCTTTGCCGCTTACAAGGTCGCACAGATGCTTCAGAGAAGTGCTGTGCTGCGGCAGCGTTTCCGGCGTCCATGCGCCAAAAGCGTCAATCACAACATCAAAGCCCTCCAAATCGGCTGCATCCAAATCAAACAGGTCTTTTCTGATGACACTTGTCGCTGCCGACTGGTTTTCCCCACGCACAACGGCGGTGACATCCGCCCCTCTTGCAATAGCTTCCTCGACAATCAACCTACCTTCTTTACCGTTTGCACAAACAACTGCGATTTTCATCGTTTGCTCCTCCTGTCTTCTTTTTTTGATTTTGTTTGCGGCTTGTTTTTTCCCGCCTGCAAGATTATAATATATCCGTAGGGCGCAAACGTAAAGTAAGCACTTTATTGTGCCGTAGTTACCAAAAAGAAACTATTGTGAAGAAATGGGGGATTTTGATGGAAAAAAATTTACCTGCCTGTCCGGTAGAAACCACTTTGATGCTGATCAGTGACCGCTGGAAAGTTCTTATTATCCGTGACCTGCTGGAAGGTACAAAGCGATTTGGAGAGTTGAAAAAATCTGTTGGAAACATTTCGCAAAAAGTATTGACTGCCAATTTACGCTCCATGGAAGACAATGGACTGCTTACCCGTAAAGTTTATCCCGAAGTGCCGCCGCGGGTAGAGTATACACTTACCGAAACCGGATTCAGCCTAAAGCCGATTTTGGACGCTATGTTCTCCTGGGGAACAGAATATAAAAAGAAAAACTGTTAAAACTGTCCGGGTTTTCCTCCCAGAGCTCTGTCAAGAGCTGCTGCAGCTCTTCCGCTTCCCCTTCTCCCAGATGGAAGGTCTTTGGTAAAAAAGCCCCCTGATACTCAACGACATCCCCGCCGGAAATGCTCACGGTCCAGCGGATCACGTCGCCCTTGTAGAAATTCAGAAAAATACTCGCCCAGCCGCCGCCCTTAAGAGTTCGATTAAAAGCAAAACCGTTCTTTTCCATTTGGTTCACATAATCACACAGACGTCTGACGGACTCCTGGTCCCACACCGTGCAGTTTTTCCTGGAGGTCACGCCGACCGGGTTGAAGGTGAAGGAGACCGCCGTGATCTCCCCCGCGTCAACCGCCGGAACCTGCACCCGCCAGATCCCATAAAGGACAAAAAACAGTGACAGAACGCCCAATGCGATGAACCATTTCTTTGTTTTCTTTCCCATAGGCCTACCTCCTTCTGCCCCATCACCGGTTCCCATGACAGACTCACTGCACGATGTCCAGGCTGTCACAACCATCAAATGCAGAGAGCCCGATTTCCGTCAGGCCTTCCGGCAGCTTAAGACTTCCGCTCAAGCCGCCACAGCGGCGAAATGCACCAAGCCCGATTTTTCTCAGACTTTCCGGCAGCGTCAGGCTTCCATCAAAACCGCCGCAACTATCAAATGCCCCGTCCCCGATTTCCGTAAGCCCCTCCGGCAGCTTAAGACTTCCGCTCAAGCCGCTGCAGCCATTAAATGCATGATCACCGATATGCGTCAAGCCCTCCGGCAGCACCAGACTTCCATTCAAGCCGCTACAGTCATGAAAAGCATAGTTTCCGATTTCCGTAAGGCCCTCCGGCAGCGTCAGGCTTCCATCCAATCCACTGCATTTCCGAAATACATAGGGCTCGATTCCCGTCAGGCCTTTCGGCAGCGTCAAGCTTCCGCTCAGTTTGCTACAGCCACTAAATGCACCTTCCCCGATTTCCGTAAGCCCCTCTGGCAGCGCCAGGCTTCCATTCAATTTGCTACAGTCACCGAATGCATCTTCCCCAATTTCCGTAAGGCTTTCCGGAAGCGTCAGACTTCCATTCAATCCGCTGCATTCGGCAAATGCACAATCCCCGATATGTGTCAAACCTTCTGGCAGCGTCAAGCTTCCGCTCAAGCTTCTGCAGCGCCAAAATGCGCCAACCTCGATTTTTGTCAAGTTTTCCGGCAGCGTCAGGCTTCCGTTCAATCCGATGCAATCACAGAATGTAAAGTCCCCGATTTCTGTCAGGCCTTCCGGCAGCGTCAGGCTTCCGCTCAAGCCGCCGCAGCCCATAAATGCACCTCTCTCTATTTTCGTCAGGCCTTCCGGCAGCGTCAGGCTTCCGCTCAAGCCGCTGCAATCGCAAAACGCATACTCTCCGATTTCTCTCAGGCCTTCCGGCAACGTCAGATTTCCGCTCAAACCGCTGCGGTCCTGAAATGCATGGGCCCCAATTCTCGCCACCCGAACTCCGCCAATCTTATCTGGTATGATCAGATCCCCGTTCTCTTCTCCATGATATCCCGTAATCTCGATCGTTCCGTCTGCCAAAACCGTGTACGAAAAACCATCCTGCTCTCTTGTATTTGCAGCGGCAGAAACTCCATCATACGATGATGTGATGGCGGCAGGCTCTGTCCCTGACAAATCCTGCCGGGTAGTTTTCGAAAAAAGGAGGACGACCGCCACCAGGCAGACGGCCACTGCCGGAAACGCTGCGACCACCCATCTGAGGTTCTTCCGTTTCTCTCCTGCAGGCCGTTCCGTCCCTTCTCTTCTCTCTGTTCCTCCCTTCGCTTCCTCCGGCTCCTCTTTCCGGATGAATTCCTCCGGCAAACCGCATGGAGCCATATCCCGAAAGGAGGGAGGGGGCTCCGGCGAAGGATCCGAAGTTCCCGCCTGGCGTTCGTAGATAAGCGCCGCTTTCCCACTCCTTTCCACCTTCGCCAGTGTCCGATATTTCTTATAATGAAGGCTCTCGTCAAAGCCGCACCTTTCACATAGCAAGCCTTCTCCATTTGCGTTTTTGCAAACCGGACAAATCCACATAGCCCCGTCCCCCATCAACCTATTTTAATACCCGTGGCAGATCACTGCACGACGTTCAGGCCGTCACAGCCCTCAAAGGCGCCATACCCAACTTCCGCAAGGCCCTTCGGCAGCGTCACGTTTCCGCTCAAGCCGCTGCAATTTCGAAATGCGCCGGCCCTTACGTCCGTCAGGCTTTCCGGCAGCGTAGGACTACCGCTCAAACTGCTGCAACCATCAAACGCATAATCTCCGATATAGGTCAGGCCCTCCTGCAGTGTCAGGCTTCCATTCAAGCCGCTGCAATTTTTAAATGTATAAAGTCCGATTTTCGTCAGACTCCTTGGCAGCGTCAAACTTCCGCTTAAGCTGCTGCAGTCTTCAAATGCACGGCCCTCGATTTCTGTAAGGCCCTCCGGCAGCTCAAGGCCTCCGCTCAAGCTGCCGCAGTTCAAAAATGCGCTGTCTCCGATTTTCGTCAGGCTTTCCGGCAGCTTAAGGCTTCCGTCCAATCCGATACAGCCCTCAAATGCACTGTTCTCAATTTCCCTCAGGCCATTCGGCAGCTCAAGGCTTCCGCTCAATTGGACGCAGTCCTTAAATGCACAACTCCCGAGCTCTGTCAGCCCCTCCGGCAGCTCAAGACTTCCGCTCAGGCCGCTACAGTTCCTGAATGCATCATTCCCGATTTTCGTAAGGCCCCCCGGCAGCTCAAGGCTTCCCCTCAGGCCGCTGCAGTCCGTAAATGCAAAGGCTCCAATTTCCGTCAAGCCCTCCGGCAATTTCAAACTTCCGCTCAGGCCGCTGCGGCTCTGAAAGGCGCCGGGCCCGATTTTCGTCACCTGGATTCCATTAATCCTGTCCGGTATGAGCAGGCCTTCATTTTCTTTTCCCTGATATCCGATAATCTCCATCGTCCCGTCTTCCCGAACTTGATAGAGAAAATCGTCCTGATTCTCCGCATTTGCAACGGCCGGCATTGTCTCCGGCACGATTCCCCTTGCAGTTTCCCCAGAATTTTCTTCAGGGCTTTCCTGCCGCCCGGGAATTCTGCTCAAGCCGTCACAACCGTCAAATGCACCTTCCCCGATTTCCCCCGTTGCCGTCAGGCTCTCCGGAATCGTCAGGCTTCCACCCAACCCACTGCAGCCGCTAAATGCACCGGCTCCGATATGTACCAGGCCTTCCGGCAGGATCAAGCTTCCGTTCAATCCGCTGCAGCCACTAAATGCATAGTCCCCGATTCTCGTCAGACCCTCCGGCAGCTTAAGGCTTCCGACAAATCCGCTGCAGCCGCCAAATGCAGCAAGCCCGATTTCCGTCACCTGGACTCCATTGATCCTGTCCGGTATGATCAGGCTTCCTTCCTCTTTTCCCCGATATCCCACAATCTTTATCGTCCCGTCTTCCAGAACCTCATACTGAAAATCGTCCAGATTCTCTGTATCTGCAGCAGTCTGCATTGTCTCCAGCTCATCTCGCCTGGCAACCGGCTCCGGCTCATCTTTCCGATACCTTGTGAAAAAAAGAAAAACCACGGCCGCCACGCAGGCAATCGCCGCAACGGCCGCCACTGCCACCCGCCCCGTTTTCTTCCGTTTCCCTCCGGCAGGCCGTCCGATTCCTTCCATTCCTTCTGGCGCTTCCCCTGTCCGTCCCCCCTGAATGGCTCCGGCCCATCCTCTTTCCACGGGCGCCCCCATTTCCGGAAATGCACTTCTTTCTGGATATAGGTTTCTCCCGGGATATATAGTTCTTTCGGGAGCCTGTGTCCGGGAAATGACAGGTGTTCCCTTCCAGGGTTCGCCGCCGGCTCCCCTTTCCCGCCCCGGCTCCGCCTTCGCCAGTGTCCGGTATTTCTTATAATGAAGGCTCT
>CAJUOF010000101.1 GCA_910587905.1 uncultured Lachnospiraceae bacterium | reverse complement strand
GAGATTCGGTTACGTGACTGGAGTTCAGACGTGTGCTCTTCCGATCTCCGCCTGTCTTCCTTTCGAACAGGTGCGCATTTTGATGCTTTCCGGCTGCCCGGTCGACGTGGAACTTGCCTGGATCAAGCTCAGACGGGTTCCTTTGAGCTCCATCGCCTCGGAATTTCTGGATTCCTACAGGAGTCTCTGCTGAAGCGATTCTTTCTGCCTGCATATTTCAGTTTTATATGGAAATCCATATATATTTTTTAATGAAAAGAACCTTCTCTCATAAGAACAAAAAAATATGATTTGGCACGGCCTGACACGGCAGCATCCAGTGTGACAGATCCGAGACCTTCCGAGACCTCCGGTCAGATCAGTCTGGACGCGGCCAGGCAGACTGCCCTCTTAGACGCAGGTCTGGACAACTCGGATGTCACCCACACGAAAACCGATCTGGACCATGACGACGGTGTCTTCGTCTATGAGATCGAATTTTATACGGCGACCCACGATTATGAGTCCGACAAAACGCGTCACTGGCGCGTTTTGCTGGATACTGCGTAATATAAGATCGACGCCATGTCCGGCGAGATCCGCCACAAAAGAGCAGGATACCCATCATGTGAACCAGAACGTACACCGCACTTTGGGAGAAACAACGGCTGTCGACATCGGCCTGGAAGCCGCAAAATCCATTGCCGCAAAACATGCGGGAGATTTTAAAGATGGATTACGATGATTGATTTAAGAATTGTAGACAAGGGGCAGGAAGCGCCGGCGGCGGCTCCTGCCCCTTGTCTGTTTATGAAAAACAAACTATTTTCTGTTTTTAATCTTCTGCTGCCCTTGCCGCGATCTCCTTGGCCTGGACATCGCTGGGTGCCTGCTCGTAGCGGGCAAACTCGTACTCAAAATGTCCGATTCCGCCGGTCATGGAACGGAGGTCGGTGGAATATCCGATCAGCTCCGACATGGGAATATCCGCCTCGATGATCTGATTACCCTTGTGGTCCGGATTCATACCCAGCACGCGGCCTCTTCTCTTATTCAAATCGCCCATAATGTCACCGGTGAACTTATCCGGCACCTTCACCTTCAAGGAAGCGATGGGCTCAAGGAGCACCGGCTTCGCGTCCGGCTCGGAGAAAGCTTTCTTCACTGCAAGGATGGTCGCCATCTTGAAGGCCATCTCCGAAGAGTCCACCGCATGGTAGGAACCGAACACCAGCGTCGCCTTCATACCCACGACGGGATATCCTGCCAGCGGCCCTTTGAGAACAGATTCCTGAATACCCTTTTCCACAGCGGGGAAATAATTCTTGGGAACCACGCCGCCCACGATCTTCTCCTCGAATACATAAGGCTTCTCCAGATCGCCGGAGGGCTCGAATTCGATGACCACATCTCCGTACTGGCCGTGTCCGCCGGACTGCTTCTTGTGCTTGCCCTGCACCTTCACCTTGCCCCGGATGGTCTCCCTAAAGGCAACCTTCGGCCTGGAAAGCTCCGCCTCGACCTTGTAACGGTTCAAAAGCTTGCTGATGACCACCTCCAGCTGCTGATCCCCGATGCCGTAAAGGAGAGTCTGGCGGTTCTCCTTGTCGTTGACACTCTTCAAGGTAAGGTCCTCCTCCATTAACTTCTGG
>CAJUOF010000100.1 GCA_910587905.1 uncultured Lachnospiraceae bacterium | reverse complement strand
CACGACGCTCTTCCGATCTTGCTTTTGATCCAGCTTTTGGCGGCCATGGCCACCGGCGGCGCAGTGGTGGCCGGACAGCTTCTCGGCTGTAAAAACGAGGAGAGGGCCTGTCATGCGGCAAACCAGCTCCTCTTCGTGACAACCGTGTTTTCCCTGGTGATCATGGCCCTGTCCCTTCTCGGCAACCGGGTGATCTTGAGCATCCTGTTCGGAAGGATCGAGGCGGACGTCATGTCAAACGCAAGGCTGTATTTTTATATCACGGCCCTTTCGTTTCCCTTTCTCGCCGTCTATAATTCCTGCGCGGCCCTCTACCGGGTCATGGGAAATTCCAAAGTGTCCATGAAGACCTCTCTGGTCATGAACGGACTGAATATCGGGGGGAACGCCATCGGCGTGTATCTGCTCCGGGTGGGGGTGGCCGGCGTGGCGGTGCCCACTATGATCTCTCGGATGGTGGCCGCCGGGATCATGCTCTATATCATCCGGAATGAAACGAATCCGGTTCATGTGGAGCGCCGTCTGCGGCTCGGTTACGAGCCGGCCATGATCCGGCAGATTCTTCGGATCGGGATACCGAGCGGTATGGAGAACGGTATGTTTCAGCTCGGAAAAATCATGGTGCAGAGCCTGGTTTCCACCCTGGGGACGACGGCCATCGCCGGATTCGCCGTGGCGGGAAACATGGCTACGCTGGAATACCTTCCTGGCATGGCCCTGGGGATGGGCATGGTGACGGTGGTGTCCCAGTGCGTCGGCGCAAAGGAGTTCGGGCAGGTGAGGCAGTACGTGAAAAAGCTTCTGATGCTGAATTATGCCATCCTGCTGGTGATCGTCCTGGCCATCGACCTGTTCCGCATGCCCATCGTGGGCATCTACAACCTGACGCCGGAGGCGGCGTCGGTGGCGGCCGGGCTGATTTTGTTTCACGGCTTTGCCATGCTGGTGTGGCCCCCGGCCTTCCTCATTCCCCACGCTCTGCGGGCCGCTTCCGATGTGACTTTCACCATGGTGATCGCCGTGGCTTCCATGTGGATTTTCCGCATCGGCCTGGCCTATCTGCTGGTAAAAGAGTTTTCTGCGCCAGTGATCGGAGTTTGGATTGCCATGAGCGCCGACTGGATTTTCCGAGCCGTTTTGTTTGTCTGGAGGATGCTTGGCGGCAAGTGGATGCGCCATGGCTCCGACGAGGGGCTTAAGCAAAAGGAGCCTTGAAGGACGACTCCCAAAGGACAAAAGTCTTCTTTTTATTGAAAAGTGAGAAAACGTTTTTATATCGAAAGGTGAAAACAGAGCGATCGAATTAGGAAATATGCACAAAAATAAAAAGCAAAATTGAACATATTCCTAAAAAATGAAAACATTGTTGACAAATAAGAACAATTTTGTGTATTATATTACTACATACTTATGCATGATGAGAAAACGTTTTCTCAAAGGCATGTACATAAGCAGAAGACAATTTAAAGGAGGAAGTAAGATGAAAAAGGTTCTAGGTGTAATGTTGGCGATGGCGATGACGCTCACGCTCTTTGCGGGCTGCGGCGGGGAAAAGGACAAGCCCGCGGACGGTGAGACGAAGAAGGCGGAAGCGGGGGAGAGCAAGGATTCCGGAGACGACGGGGAGAAGGCGGGTTCTTCCGAGGGCGGCGAGATCACGCTGGCGTTCGTGGGTCCCCAGACCGGCGACAACGCGGAGTATGGCAAGTCCATGAAGGTGGCGATCCAGATCGCCATTGACGAGTGGAATGAGAAGGGCGGCGTGAACGGACAGCAGATCAAGCTGGTGGATTACGACGACGCCAACACCTCCGAGCAGGCGGCTTCCGTGGCCCAGAAGATCGTGGGCGACGATTCCATCAGCGCGGTGATCGGTCATTTCTCCAGCGGCGTGGCCATGACGGCCAGCGAGGTGTATGAAGAGTCCGGCATTGCCTACATCAGTGGTTCCGCGGCCCATGTGGACCTGACCAAGATCGGCGACTGCATTTACAGGAACAACGCCGTGTATGCGACGGATGCCAACACCATGCTCCAGATCGTGCAGTATTTGGGTCTCAAGAAGATCGGCATCCTGAATCCCAACAGCGATGCGGGCGTGGCCGTCACCACGGAGATCCAGAACATGATGGATGCTTACGGCGACAAGTATGACGCCGAGCTGGTCCTGGCTGAGCTTTACGAGGACGGCACCGTGGACTTCTCCGCAACGGTCTCCAAGTTTGAGGAGGCGGGCGTGGAGTGCGTGTACTCTTCCGGCGCCTATGCCCAGACTGCCCCCTTCATCAAGCAGTACAGGGAGAAGAACAAGGACGTGCAGTTCATCATGTCGGCGGCATGTTTCTCCCAGGAGTTTTTGGAGCTTGCAGGCGCGGACGCCGAGGGCGTGGTCCTTGGAACCAGCTTCTTCTATGAGAGCTCCGACGAGGTGGTGAAGGCTTTCTCCGAGAAATTCAACGCGGCTTACGGCTCCAACCCTTCGACGTTCTGCGGACAGGTTTATGATGCGACTTATGCGATTCTTTACGCCATCGAGAAGGGCGGCTCCGCGGACCGCGCGGCCATCCTGGAGAACCTTCCTTCCACCGATTTCCAGGGAGTGACCGGAAAGATCACCTTTGACGAGGAAGGAAACTGCCCGAAGCAGCAGGTGCTTTTGAAGGTGGAAGGCGGCAAGTACGTGGAGATTCCGGGCGTGCTTAAGAGCCAGACGGATTATGAGAAGGAGCTTGGCGTTCAGTAAGAAAATGCATTTGGAAAGCATTTGAGGTGACGATATGATTTTAGAGCAGGTTTTAAACGGAGTCATGCTTGGCATGGTCTACGCGCTGATCGCGGTGGGGTACTCGCTGGTGTTCGGCATCCTGA
Organism: uncultured Lachnospiraceae bacterium; assembly: GCA_910587905.1. Taxonomy (GTDB): domain Bacteria; phylum Bacillota; class Clostridia; order Lachnospirales; family Lachnospiraceae; genus Lientehia. Next base: position 607 of record CAJUOF010000100.1, on the reverse strand, counting down.
AGCTTTTGAACATGGCCCACGGTTCCATCTACGCCTTCGGGGCCCACATGGCGCTGTTCATCGTATCCATGCATTTTGGACTTCTTCCGGCCTTCCTCTTTGCCATTTTGACGACGGGCATCATCTCGATCCTCATGGACCGGATCATCCTGGCGCCGCTTAGGGCAAAGAACGCGCCGAACATTACGGCTTTAATCTCCGTCATGGGCGTTTCCTATATTATCCAGAACATGATGATGATCATTTTCGACAGCACGAAGAAGACGTTTCCGAAGCTTTTTGACTTCGGAAACGTGACCTTCCTGGGCGTCACGCTCACGAGCACGCAGATCGCGATGTTCCTCATCGCCCTGGCCTTCCTGGTGCTTCTCACCGTGGTGGTAAATTACACCAAGGTGGGCCTGGCCATGCGGGCTTCCAGGGAGAACGCAAAGGCTGCCAATCTCATGGGCATCGACGTGCGTGGGATCGTGACGTTCACTTTTTTCATCAGCGGCATGTGTGCGGCGGTGGCCGGCGTGCTGGTTTCTGGATATTACCAGATGGTATACAGCACCATGGGAACGGAAGCGAGATTAAAGGGCTTTTAGATCGGAAGAGCGTCGTG
>CAJUOF010000099.1 GCA_910587905.1 uncultured Lachnospiraceae bacterium | reverse complement strand
TGGAGTTCAGACGTGTGCTCTTCCGATCTGTGACTTATCTGGACGTGGACGAGGGCGGCCTGGTGAAGATGGATGAGCTTAAGGCGGCGATCCGTCCTGACACCATCCTGATCTCCGTCATGTTTGCCAACAACGAGATCGGTACCATGGAGCCCATCGCCGAGATCGGGAAGCTGGCGAAGGAGAGGGGGATCCTGTTCCACACCGACGCCGTCCAGGCCTTCGGCCACGTGCCGATCAACGTGGACGAGATGGGGATCGACATGCTGAGTGCCAGCGGCCACAAGTTAAATGGCCCCAAGGGCATCGGCTTCTTATATATCAGGAAGGGTGTCAAGATCCGCTCCTTCGTCCATGGCGGAGGCCAGGAGAGGAAGCGCCGGGCCGGCACGGAGAACGTTCCCGGGATCATCGGCATCGGCATGGCTGCCAAGCTCTGCGCCGAGACCATGAACGAGCGGAGTGCCAGGGAGAAGGAACTCCGTGACCATCTGATTGAGCGGGTCATGGCGGAGATCCCTTATGTCAGGCTCAACGGCCACAGGGAGAAGCGGCTTCCCAACAACGCCAATTTCAGCTTCCAGTTCGTGGAGGGTGAGTCTGTCCTTATCAAGCTGGACATGGCCGGGATCTGCGCTTCCAGCGGTTCGGCCTGTACGTCGGGTTCCCTGGACCCGTCCCACGTGCTGCTGGCCATCGGCCTGCCCCACGAGATCGCCCACGGCTCCCTGCGTCTCACCCTGGGGGACGACACCACCATGGAACAGATCGATTACGTGGTGGATACGTTAAAGAAGATCATTGCGGACCTTCGCTCCATGTCTCCCCTTTACGAGGATTTCGTCAAAAAGGGAAGCGAAGTGGTGAAGGCGGATTGACAAAATCTGCAAAATCTACCTATCGTCTGCTACAAGCGGATGCTCCCTGGCGGAGACAGAACAAAATATTCAAACCGCACAGGTGGAGGTTTTTGCCTTTTACTATAAAATGGACAGCCTGAGGAATTTGACAGGTGTACCTACATGCCCTGAGAACACGGGCGAGAAGGAGGAAACGATGTACAGCGAGAAAGTAATGGATCATTTTCAGAATCCCAGAAACGTGGGGGAGATAGACGGCGCCAGCGGCGTGGGCACCGTTGGCAACGCCAAATGCGGCGACATCATGAGGATCTATCTGGATATCGACGACGAGCAGATTATCCGTGACGTGAAGTTCAAGACCTTCGGCTGCGGGGCGGCGGTGGCCACCAGCAGCATGGCGACGGAGATGGTCAAGGGCAAGTCGGTGAACGAAGCTCTTAAGGTGACAAACAAGGCGGTGATGGAAGCGCTTGACGGACTGCCCCCGGTTAAGGTACACTGTTCTTTGCTGGCGGAGGAAGCCATCCATGCGGCCCTCTGGGACTATGCCGAGAAGAACAATCTGAAGATTGAAGGACTTTCCAAGCCCAAGTCCGACATCAGCGAGGGCGAAGAGGAAGAAGAATATTGATCTATGACGGGAAAACGAGTGGTGGTGGGCATGTCCGGCGGAGTGGACTCTTCCGTGGCTGCCCTACTGCTGAAAGAACAAGGCTATGAGGTCATAGGAGTGACCATGCAGATCTGGCAGGATGAAGACCGGACGGCCGCCGAGGAGAACGGTGGCTGTTGCGGTCTTTCAGCCGTTGAGGACGCAAGGCGGGTGGCCGCACTTTTGGATATCCCTTATTATGTCATGAACTTTAAAGAGGTATTCAAAGAAAAGGTCATCCGTTATTTTGTGGATTCCTATGTGAATGGGCAGACGCCGAATCCCTGCATTGCCTGCAACCGTTACGTGAAATGGGAGGCTCTTTTAAAACGGAGCCTGGAAATAGGGGCCGACTATATCGCCACCGGTCATTACGCCAGGGTGGAGCGGCTTCCAAATGGCCGCACGGCCATACGGAATTCAGTGACGGCGGCCAAGGACCAGACCTACGCCCTCTATAACCTGACCCAGGACCAGCTTCGCCGCACCCTGATGCCGGTGGGGGCCTACACGAAGGAAGAGATCCGGGCCATGGCAAAGAAACGGGGGCTTCTGGTGGCGGAAAAACCGGACAGCCAGGAGATCTGCTTCGTGTCGGACAACGACTATGCAGGATTCATCGAAAGCATGCGCCCGGGCCCCCTGGGGCAGGGGAAGTTTGTCACAAAGGACGGGACCGTGCTGGGTCCCCACAGGGGAATCGTCCACTACACGGTGGGACAGCGGAAGGGGCTGGGCCTTTCCATGGGCCGTCCGGTGTTTGTGACCGAGATCCGGCCGGAAACCGGGGAGGTGGTCATCGGGGAGGCGGAGGACGTCTTTGCCGACACGGTTTTTTGTGATCGGCTCAGTTTCATGGCCGTTCCCGGGTTTGAGGAGGGAAAAGCGTACCTGGGAAAGATCCGCTACGGTCACCGGGGAGAGCGGTGCCTTGTGCGAATGATCGGGGAGGACCTGCTGGAATGCCGGTTTGAGCGGCCGGTCCGGGCCGTGACGCCGGGACAGGCCCTGGTGCTCTACGACGGCGAGTACGTGGCCGGGGGAGGGACCATCCTCCCCGAGCGGAAGACGGGGACGGCCGTCCCCTGAGGGCATAGGGCTGCGGGGACGGGATGCCAAAAAGGCGGAAGCCGGGGCGGCGGGCGATAAAAAACGGGAGATACGGACAGGGGATACAGATCAATGACCGGGAGGAAAAAAGAGATGAAAAGGATGAAGAACAAAGTGGCCGCAGCAGTGGCGGGCGTGCTGTTCCTGGCCCTTGCCGGATGCGGCGGGGAGGCCGGGAAGGCACCGCAGGAGGCGGAGACCAAGGCCCCCGTGACGACTTTGGGGGCCGCAGAGGAAGTGACGACGGAGCAGACCGCAGCGGAAAGCTTGGAGGCCGCAGCGGAAACGGAGGAGACGACGGCGGAGGAGACGCCGGAAGCCCTCGTCTTCGCAGAGACGGACGAGACTGTCTATGCGACGGAGACGGTGAATATCCGGAGGGAGGCCGATACCGGGGCCGAGGCCCTTGGAAAGCTTCGCACCGGCCAGTCGGTGACGAGGACCGGCTACCATGAGACCTGGAGCCGGGTGGAGTACGAGGGGGAGACTTGTTTCATTGCCACGGAATACCTGTCGACGGAAGAGCCCAAGGTAGTCATTCCCGGCGAGGCCCAGGCGGGGACGGGCATCTACCATGCGGGAAACGGCCCCTTGGTCTGCATTGATCCGGGCCATCAGGCCGTGGGCAACAACGAGCAGGAGCCGGTGGGGCCCGGGGCTTCCGAGACGAAAAAGAAGGTCTCCTACGGCACGGCGGGCTCTGCCTCCGGGCTGGACGAGTCGGAATTAAACCTGGCGGTGTCTTTGCAGCTTCGGGACGAGCTTCTTACACGGGGCTACCAGGTGTTGATGGTTCGGGAGACCAACGACGTGAATATCAGCAATGCGGAGCGGGCGGCCATCGCCAACGACGCGGACGCAGGCGCCTTTGTGCGCATCCACGCCAACGGTTCCGACAATTCCGGGAAGACCGGCTCCATGACTATCTGCCCCACGCCCTCCAATCCTTTCTGCAGCCAGATCTATGACGAGAGCCGGGCGCTTTCTGACTGTATCCTGGACCACATGACGGCATCCACGGGCTTCGGGAGCAACGGCGTGTGGGAGACGGACACCATGAGCGGGATCAACTGGTGTGAGGTGCCGGTGACCATCGTGGAGATGGGATACATGAGCAATCCCGACGAGGACTTGGAGATGGCGTCGGCATCCTGCCAGGCAAAGATCGTGCAGGGCATCGCCGACGGGATCGACGCCTATTTCGGGCGGTAAGGGGACGGAGCAACTATTACAGGTAATTGCGCAGTTCGAAATTAGAGGGGGGGATTCTGACGACTGCGTCCATCCAAAGCCTGCTGCGCCAACCATTCCAACGAGCCCATAAGCGCAGAAAACACTCGGGTATAGACCCTCCTGTTTTCCATGGTCTCGTTTCCATGGCGCAGAGGGCTTTTCCTGGAAGCAGTCGTCAGAATCCTTCCCAAGTTTTGCGGTTTCGCAATTACCTTTATACTTTGCAGAGGGAGAAAGGGGAGGATCCCGGGATATGGAAGAGAAAAAAGAAAGCACTGTGGCACGCTCCGAGCGGGCGGCGGACTATTTTCAGGAGGGATTCAATTGCTGTCAGTCGGTGTTCCTGGCTTTTGCGGACCGCTACGGGCTTGACCGGGAGATGGCCCTTAAGCTGTCCTGTTCTTTTGGCGGCGGCATGGGGCGCATGCGGCAGGTCTGCGGGGCCGTGTCCGGCATGGCCCTGGTCTGTGGTCTGGAGACCGGGAACACGGATGCCGGTGACAGGCGGAAGAAGACGGAAAACTACGGAAGGATGCGGAAGCTGGCGGAGGCGTTCCGGGAGAGGAACGGAAGCATCGTCTGCGGCGAGCTTCTCGGTCTTTCCGAAGGGCAGAAAAAAGAGGAGGACGCCGCTCCTTCTGAGCGGACGGCAGAATACTATAAAAAGCGGCCCTGCAAGGAGCTGGTAAAGTGTGCGGCGGAACTATTGGAGCGGGAGTTCGATTTTTCATAACCGGAGTAAATTGGTGATTGCCGATCTCAGAAAAACTGCTATCCCTTGTCCGGGTCAGGGACGTGGTAAAAAAGATGGCTTTCGGCGTGGAGTTTGCGGTCTTCGGGATCGAATCCCAGCAGAACATCCATTACGCAATGCCCCTCAGGACTCTTTTGTATGACGGGATGGGATACAAAAACCGTGGGACGGTCCGATGTGCCTGAAGGATATGATCGTGGAAATGCCGGAAGAGATTGAGCGTATTTTTTCTGATTATAAGATGAATCTTGTCCAGATTCGGGAAAGCGACCGGTATGTGTTCCACAACGACGACGTAAAGACGGTCTTCGAGATTTCAAGGGAGATATTCAACGGAAATTTTGGCAAAATTGCGGCATTATATAAACACAGGGAGATCGATCCCGGATTGATCACAGTCATCGGAAAGATTACGGATTCCGCAGAACTGATGCGCCAGGGAAACGGCGGGGAGGTATCGAATATGTGTACGGCTCTGGAAAAATTGAAACAGGAAGGATTTGAAGAGGGACGCCAGGAAGGACGCCAGGATGGAATCCGGGAGTTGGTCTGTGAATGGGTCAGGGATGGTTACTCCACGGAAGAGATTGCGAAGCTGTTAAAAAAACCGGAGGAGTTTGTGCGCCGGCTCCGGGAAAGCTCCGTGGAAAGAGCATAGGTGAAAAAATCCCGTTGACAAACGGAAGCTTCGAGTATATACTGATACAAGAATTTGACGCTGCCGAAGGTCGGCGGCAGGACAATGCGTTGATGAGACCAGTAGACTGCGGGAATTGGACAGCGAGAAGGGGATTGGTGGAAGCCCTTTGCAGGGAACGCAGGTCGAAGACCGGCTCGGAGCGGCTCTAATACAGCCCGGCAGGCGCCGTTACCGCCTTTTAAGAGGATTTCTGGAGTGGATGATCCAGGAGTCAAGCAGGGTGGAACCACGGATTACCAGCGAATTCGTCCCTTACCGTATGGAATGTGATGCGGTAAGGGACTTTTTGTCATTTACTCAAAAAGAAAAGGAGAACGATTATGAAGATCACATTGAAGGACGGCTCCGTGAAGGAGTACGGGGAGGCGAGATCCGTCATCGAGATTGCAGCGGATCTGAGCGAGGGACTGGCGAGGGTGGCCTGCGCCGGAGAGATCGACGGCGAGGTCGTGGACCTTCGGACCATGGTGGACAGGGATTGCGCCCTGAATATCCTGACTTTTGCGGACGAGGGGGGCCGGGCGGCCTTCCGTCACACGGCTTCCCATATTATGGCACAGGCCATAAAACGGCTTTATCCCGATGTGAAGCTGGCCATCGGCCCTTCCATTGCGGACGGCTTCTATTACGACATTGACAGCGAGACGCCTTTTACCGCCGAGGATCTGGAAAAGGTCGAGGCGGAGATGAAGAAGATCGTCAAGGAGGCCCTGCCCCTCGCCCGGTTCACGAAGCCCAGGGCGGAGGCCGTTGCCTTCATGGAGGAGAAGGGCGAGCCCTACAAGGTGGAGCTGATCGAGGACCTTCCGGAGGACGCCGAGATCAGTTTCTATGAGCAGGGAGAGTTCACGGACCTCTGCGCAGGGCCCCACCTGATGACCACGAAGCCGGTGAAGGCCTTTAAGCTCACCAGCCTGGCGGGGGCCTACTGGCGGGGCAGCGAGAAGAACAAGATGCTGACCAGGATCTACGGCACGGCCTTCACGAAGAAGTCGGAGCTGGAGGAGTATTTACAGCGGATCGAGGAGGCGAAGAAGAGGGACCACCGGAAGCTGGGCAAGGAGCTGGGGCTCTTCATGATGAGCGACGAGGGACCGGGCTTCCCCTTCTTCCTGCCGAAGGGCATGGAGCTTAAGAACACTCTTCTGGATTACTGGAGGGAGATCCATAAGAGGAACGGTTACGTGGAGATCTCCACGCCCGTCATCCTGAACCGCCACCTGTGGGAGACCTCCGGCCACTGGGATCATTATCAGGAAAACATGTATACGACGGTCATTGACGAGCAGGATTATGCCATCAAGCCCATGAACTGTCCCGGCGGCATTCTGGTCTATCAGTCGGAGCCCCGTTCCTACCGGGACCTGCCCCTCAGGATGGGAGAGCTGGGATTGGTCCACCGCCATGAGAAGTCCGGCCAGCTCCACGGTCTCATGCGGGTGCGCTGCTTCACCCAGGACGACGCCCACATTTTCATGACGCCGGAGCAGATCAAGGACGAGATCAAGGGCGTGGCGAGGCTCATCGACGAGGTGTACAGTCTCTTTGGCTTTAAGTACCACGTGGAGCTTTCCACCAGGCCGGAAAACAGCATGGGGAGCGACGAGGACTGGGAGATGGCCACGGACGGCTTAAGAAGCGCCCTGGACGACCTGGGTCTTCCCTACGTGGTCAACGAGGGGGACGGCGCCTTCTATGGCCCGAAGATCGACTTCCACCTGGAGGATTCCCTGGGAAGGACCTGGCAGTGCGGGACCATCCAGCTGGATTTCCAGCTTCCTCTCCGGTTTGAGCTGGAATACACCGGGGCGGACGGTGCGGCCCACAGGCCCATCATGATCCACCGGGTGGCCTTCGGCTCCATCGAGCGGTTCATCGGCATCCTCATCGAGCACTTCGCCGGGGCCTTCCCCACCTGGCTGGCCCCCGTGCAGGTCCGGGTGCTTCCGATCTCCGACAAATACCTGGATTACGCCGGGAAGGTGGCGGCCGCTCTCTCCGGGGCCGGGATCCGTGCGGAGGTGGATACCAAATCCGAGAAGATCGGATATAAGATCCGGGAGGCCCAGCTTCAGAAGCTCCCCTACATGCTGGTGGTGGGCGAGAAGGAGGAGGCGGAAGGATGCGTTTCCGTCCGCAGCCGGTGGAACGGGGACGAGGGACAGAAATCCCTGGAAGCCTTTGTGGAGGACGTGACGAAAGAAATTAAAAACAAAGAAAACCGGGCGGTGGCGAAGGCAGAATAAAATTCACTGTTTCCGGGCAGACTAATTCCGACTACGAGAGAAGGAGGAATTGTCATGACGGATTTGGTATGCAGTGCAGAGACCTGTGTCCACAACTGTGACCGGTTCTGCTGTAAGGGTACGATCCTGGTGGAGGGCTCTGCCGCAAACTGCTGTGGAGACACTTGCTGCGCCAGCTTTGACGAGCAGACCCAGAACAACTGCCGGAACCAGTACGAGACGCCCTGCAGGGGGCTGACCGTGGAGTGCGAGGCCACGTCCTGCATTTACAACGAGGGACGTCAGTGCACGGCGGAGGAGATTTCCATCGCCGGACACCAGGCGAAGATCCCGGCACAGACGGAGTGCGCCACCTATCAGGCCAGGTAAGAAACCAGGCGGCAAGAATCGCAAGGACAAGGAAAAACGACCCTGTGGACACAGGGTCGTTTTTCCTTGATAAATTTTGATAGATATGAAAGGAAGTCAGATGATCCCTTGTTTTCGCAGCTTGTCCAATTCTTCCTCTGTTTTATGTAACAGTCCCTTGAAAATTTCCTCGTTGTGTTCTCCGATTAAGGGGGCACGCTCCCGGTTTTGGATTGGCCGGGTTTTTAGCTTCAGGGGATTGCCCACGAAGGGAACCTTGCCCAGACCGGGAACCTCCGTGTATACGACCATTTCCCGCTCCAGGGAATTGGGATCGTGGAGGATGCGGTCCAGGTTGCAGACGATCCCGCAGGGAACTCCTGCATCCGTCAGAATCCGGTCGGCGTCCTCCACGGTCTGTCCGGCGAACCATTCGGCAGTCAGCCTGTCCACGGTGAAGTAGTCCTCCATGCGGTTTTCGATGCGGAGATATTGTTCCTGCATCAGGCGGGGATCCTGCGTGATTTCGGCGAAGCGTTTATAATTGGGATCTGTTCCGGCGTGGAGACACACGTAACCGTTTTTGCATCGATAGACATTGGACGGACAGGCCAGCGGGTCGCCCGTGTCATGTTTCGGAACGACGCCGATATCGACGCCGTTTAAGGCAAAGCCGGGAAGACGGGTCTCGAATACGGAGAACAGGCAGTCCACCATGGCGGTGTCGATGTACTGCCCCCGCCCGGTACGCTCCCGGTCGTATAAGGCCATCACAATCGCCAGTGCGTTGTAGATGCCGGAGATGTGGTCGCCCAGGGGGATGCCGGTGGGCCTCGGTCCGGTGGGAGTGAAGTTGATCGCATACATGCCGCTCATGGCGGCGGCAATCCCGTCAAAGGCGGCCTTGTGGGTATAACGGCCCTCCTGCCCGAAGCCGGAAATCGAAGACATGATGATGCGGGGATTGATGTCCTTGCAGGCTTCATAATCAAAGCCCATTTTGGCCATGGTGCCGGGACGGAAATTTTCGATGATCACGTCCGACTGTTCGATCAGTTCCCGGAAGAGGGCCTTTCCCTCGTCGGAGCGGAAATTGATGGTGATGCCTTTTTTATTTCGATTGAAGGCAGTGACGTATACACTGATCCCGTCCTTGTAGGGACCCAGGCGCCGGCCGTCCTCTCCGGCACCGACCCGCTCGATCTTGATGACCTCCGCCCCCATGTCCGCCAAAAGCATTCCGCAGAAAGGGGCGGAAATAAAGCGGCCAAGGTCCAGAATACGCACTCCTTTTAAGATACCTTCCATATAGAACCTCCAGTACAGATAAACAGTATCGGTTTGTAAGTGGACTAGCGATATGAAAACGATTTCTATTCGAATGTTACCACAGGATAAAAGGGTTTGTCAACTGAAAATGAAGATAAAACGAGGATCAAGAGGAAAAAAAGGCAAATTGACGGTTTATCATGCAATTTTTTTAAGATAATGCACAATTGACAGTCGGCGATAACTGTAATAAGATAAAGAATAGAGGTTTTCCGTGAGGAAAAGCGAAATCGTTTTCAAATACTTTTATCAAAAAAGAATGGGATCATTCGGAAAAGAAAGGAAGGGAAGCCATGTATCAAGGGGAAGACTTGTGGAAGCGGGAGAGAAAGCTTGTTTTGGAGGAGCGGGAGGGAAACGGAAGGCGGGACAGGACGTACCGAGGCCTTCCAGACCATCTGTACGGGGCCGTGAAAAAGACGGCGTCCGGATTTTGGGAGAAAACCTGTATCGTGGACGACGACGGGACGAGACTGACCTTTGGCAGCTTTATGGAGTTGGTGGATGAACTGGCGGATTATCTGTCCGTGGGGATGCAGGTGCGTCCGGGCGACCACGTGGCCCTCCTCATGTTCAACTGCCGGGAGTTTTGTGTCGCCTTTTTGGCCCTCAACAAGCTGGGAGCCATGGTGCAGCCTCTCCCGAGCAAATTTAAACAGAAGGAGATTCTGGCCCTTTTGGAAAAGGCGGACTGCAGGCTGGTCATCTGCGAGGAAAGGTTTGCCGGCTGGATGGAACCCGTTCGGGAGAGGGGAACCGGCGTGCTGGAGGTGAAAAGCGGGCCGGGGAGGTACGGGTTCGCATACCTCCTGCGGGATTTTGAAAGGCCCGCTCGCCCGGTGCCGTGCAGAGCGTCTGCGGACGGGGAGGCGGTTTTAATCTTCACCTCCGGGACCACGTCAAAAAGCAAGGGGGCGGTCCTTAGCAATTTCAACATCATGCATGCGGTTGAGACTTACATAGAGCTTTTGAGGCTTACGCCGGAGGACAGCAGCATCATTGCGGTTCCGATTTATCACGTGACGGGGCTGATTGCGATTCTCGGAGTGTTTCTGTGTCTCGGGGGGACGGTTTACCTTCACCGGATCTTCAATGCCGGCCGGGTGCTGGAATGTGTGAGAGAGAACCGGATCACCTTTCTTCACGGCGCACCGACGGTGTTTTCCATGCTGCTTGGCGAACAGGAGAACTTTCCCGAGCTTCCGTCCCTCCGGGCCTTCGCCTGCGGAAGCAGCAACATGCCGAAAGAAAAGATCCGGATGCTCCACAGATGGCTTCCGGGAATGGATTTTCATACGGTTTACGGGTTGACGGAGACCTCGTCCCCGGCCACGATTTTTCCCGGGGACGCCGCAGAGAGTCCCTACATCGGCTCTTCCGGGCTTCCGATTCCGGGAACGGTGTTCCGGGTGACGGACGAGGAGGGGAGGGAGCTTCCTCCCGGGGAGACGGGGGAAATCCAGGTCAAGGGAAGCGTGGTGTTGAAGGAATACTATAAAATGAAAACCGAAACCCTCAGTGAAGACGGATGGCTGGCGACGGGAGATCTGGGATATTTCAACGAGGAAGGCTACATTTTCCTGGTGGACAGGAAAAAAGACATCATCAACCGGGGCGGAGAAAAGATCTGCAGTTATGACGTGGAAAACGAATTGTATTTATTTCCGGAAATCGAGGAGGCCGCCGTGGTGGGGATTCCCGACGAGCTGTACGGGGAGTCGGCGGCGGCGGTGGTGAAATGCCGGGAGGGGGCGTCCCTGACGGAAGGGGACATCCAGGAGCTTCTCTATGAACGGATTGCCAAATACAAAATACCGAAGAGGGTCCTGTTTGTCGACCACCTGCCGGAAACGCCCAACGGAAAGATTGATAAAAAACGGATCAGGGAACTGTTCAGAAATCAAAAGGAGGAAGAGAATTTATGAGAAAGCCGGTGTTTATGAGCGGGGAAGAGGCTGCGGGAATGATTGAGAGCGGAACGACGATCGCAACCATCGGAATGACGCTGGTATCGGCGTCGGAGACGATTTTGAAAGCGCTGGAAAAGCGGTTTTTGGAGACGGGGGAGCCCAGGAACCTGACGCTGATGCATTCTTGCGGGCAGAGTGACCGGGACCGGGGAATCCAGCACTTTGCCCATGAGGGGATGCTGGGGAGGATTATCGGAGGCCATTGGGGACTGCAGCCCAAAATCATGAAGCTGATTTCGGAGAACAAGCTTCTTGCCTATAATTTCCCCCAGGGACAGTTCGCCCAGCTCTACCGGAGCATGGCCGGAGGGGAACCGGGGAAAATCACCAAGGTGGGGCTTGGGACCTTCATCGATCCCCGTAACGAGGGCGGAAAGATGAACGAGCGGACGAAGGAGGCGCCGGATTTGATCGACGTGGTGGAGATCGGCGGGGAGGAGTATCTCCGCTATCAGCCGATTCCCATGGACTACTGCATCATCCGGGGGACCAGGATCGACGAGAACGGCAATCTGTCCACGGAGGAGGAGGCCATGAGCCTGGAGGTGTTCTCCGCGGTCATGGCCTGCCGGAAATTCGGGGGAAAGGTGATCGCCCAGGCGAAGTACAAGGTGAAGGCGGGGAGCATCCACTGCAAGCAGGTGACAATCCCGGGAGTGTTCATCGATGCGGCCGTGATCTGTCCCGAGCCGGAGGCGGACCACAGGCAGACTCACAGCTTCGCCTTCCATCCGGCATACTGCGGCGACATCCGGACGCCGGAGGAGGCGGACGAGACCCTTCCCCTGACGGTCCGCAAGGTGATTGGGCGCAGGGCGATGATGGAGCTTGGGAAGAACGACATCCTGAACGTGGGGACGGGGATTCCCAACGACGTGGTGGGGCCGATCATTGCGGAGGAAGGGATCTCGGACGAGGTGACCATCACCGTGGAGTCCGGTGTCTACGGGGGCGTGCCCATGGGGGGGATTGACTTTGGCATCGCCAAAAACAACTTTGCCCTGGTCCGCCATGACGACCAGTTCGACTTCTACAACGGCCAGGGTGTGGACGTCACCTTCATGGGGGCCGGGCAGGTGGACGAGGACGGAAGCGTGAACGCCACCAGGCTGGGCCCCAATCCGACGGGGGCCGGCGGCTTCATCGACATCACGACCAATGCGAAACATGTGGTGTTCTGTTCCACCTTCACCGGGAAAGGGCTGGAATGCTCTTTCGAGGGCGGGAAGGTGACCATTTTGAAGGAGGGGGCGCTCATCAAGTTCGTGAACCGGCTCCAGCAGGTCTCCTACAATGGCCTGATCGCCAGGAAAAAGGGACAGAACATGCATTATGTCACGGAACGGGCTGTTTTCGAGCTGACGGAGAACGGGCTTTTGCTGACGGAAATCGCAAAAGGCATCGATCTTCAGACGCAAATCCTCGACCTGATGGAATTTAAGCCCCTGATCAGCGAGAATCTGAAAACCATCGATCCCGTGATCTACCGACAGGACGGGCCTTTCGGACTGAAAGGGATGCTTCGGTAATTCGGGGCCTTTTGCGTCAAAGGTTCCTTTTGGAAAAAGAGAGAAGACGGATGGTGCGCCGACGTCTTCTCTCTTTTTTGGCGCACATGGGCGGAAAGGAAGCGGATGTTTATCTTTGCATACGGGGAAGAAACCTCGTTTCTTGCTGTATTTTGAAAACAAGAAAGCGATTTCGTGTTTCCGGTAATGAAAATGGAAACAGTGAATTTGTTACCGGTACTAGAAAATAATGGGAATAATATGCACAAAATGAAAGTTAATAAATGGTTAGAGTTATACAAATTACACAAAAAACAGGCGGGAATATTGTGGCGAATGTCTATTTACAAACGGAGGCGAGTATTGTATCATAAATGCATGAAAACGATTTCTATTCCAAATTTTTTAAGAACAATTGATCAACCGGGATCAAAGGCGATCCCGGAAGACGGAAAATCGCTTGAGGATTTTGAGAGGAGGGAGTAACATGCCGTCATTTGTTTACAGCAAGCTGCAAATCGGGGATTCGAATTCGTTTGAGAAGACCATCACCGTGGCAGACGTTTTGCTTTTTTCCGCTGTTTCCGGCGACTGCAATCCCATGCATGTCAGCGACGAATTTGCGAGAAAAAGCCAGTTTGGACAGCGGATCGCACACGGGGCCCTTGTGTCAGGACTGATTTCCACGGCCCTCACCAATGCGTTTCCCACATCCATTTACATATCCCAGAGTGTAAAGTTTCTGGCGCCTGTTTTTCTGGGCGACACGATCAAAGCGGTTGTCACCTGCAAGGAAAAGCTGGGCAAAGGGAAAGTTTTGATGCAGACGGACTGCTTTAACCAGAATGGTTTGAAGGTGATTGAGGGGGAGGCGGTTACGAGACTCGCAAGGGAGCCGGAACCGGGAGCGGACGGAAAGTGCTGCGGGGAGGTGTGACGTGAGGGAAAAGAAGAAAACACGTGTCACCTGTTCCGAGGAACGGGGGATTGCCGTAGTCTCCTTTTCAAACCCTCCGGTGAACGCCCTGACCGGCGAGGATTATGAGACCCTTGCGGAATTGTTTCACGACATGGATGCCAGAGAGGACCTGCGTGCGGTGGTGTTAAAGACGGAGGGGAAGGGATTCATGGCGGGAAATGACATCCGTGACCTGAAGACCCATGGACCGGAAAGCCATGCCGCGTACCAGCAGAAGCTGATCGACGCCTTTGAGAGCATCGCCCAGTGCAGGCATCCGGTGATCGGGGCGGTGCAGGGATACGCCCTGGGGGCCGGCTTTGTCTTTGCCGCCTGCTGCGATATCGTGATCGCCGCCGATGACGCTTATTTTGCCCTTCCGGAAATCTCTCTCTGCGTGATCTCGGGCGTGGGATATGCGCTGAAGATGCTTCCGGAGGGGGCCGCCAGATATGCCTGTCTGACGGGGCTGCCTCTCCGTGCGGAAGAAATGCTGCGGTACGGGGCGGTCGGCAGGGTGGTAAAAAGAGAGGATCTGGAAGAAGAGGCCATGAAGACGGCCGAACGGATTGCGGGGCTGCCGCCCCATGCGGTCATGTATATGAAGGAGTTAATCAACCAACACTGTAATCATGAGCACCGGAGAAAATTCAAGCTGGAGGACGCCTACACGGGAAGGCTGTTCGGACTGCCGGAAAAGGCGGAGGCCGTGAATGCGTTTCTGGAAAAGAGAGAGCCTGACTACGGGAGGCAGACATAAGGAGAAGAGAAAGGCTGGGTCCTGTGAAAGAATACAAATTTTTTACTTGCAAAATTGAAAACAGGATTGCGCAGGTCATTTACGAGAGGACGCCCGTCAATGCGATGAACGGAGAGGCATACGGGGAAATGGCAAAGGTTTTTGAGGAGATTTCGAATGAGAAAGGCGTCCGGTGCGTGGTCTTGAGAACGAAGGGGAAGGGCTTTATCGGCGGAAACGACGTGGATGAAATTGCGGCCCACACAAGGGAAAACCATTTTGCGTATCAGGAAGTGGTGGGCTCTGCGGTCATGGCCGTGAAGAACTGCAAAATTCCGGTTATTGCAATGGTTCAGGGCTATGCAATCGGTTCCGGAATGCTGATCGCCCTGGCCTGTGACCTGGTGGTCGCAGGGGAGAAGGCGTGGTTTGCCCTTCCGGAAATTTCTCTGGGAATCGTGGCGGGCATGAGCTTCGCCATGAACGACCTTCCGGAAAAACTGGTTCATTACATGTGTCTGACCGGGAATCGGGTGAGCGCAAAAGAATTATGGAACCATGGGGCGGTGAACCTGGTGACAAATGCGGAGGAACTGGAACAGAAGACCCTTGAGATCGCCGGAAAGGTTGCGGGCCAGCCGCCCAGAACCGTGAAATCATATAAAGAATGTGTGAAAAAGGAATATAATCGCCGGTCCGAAGAATTTTTCCGGATGGAGACCGCCTATACGCGCAAGCTTCTGGAAACGGATGAAAAGAAAGAATGTCTTCAGGCGTTTTATGAAAAGAGAACGGCGGTTTTTCCGGATTGACCCAAAACCCTTGGGGATGATGTCATAAAGTGAAGTCACGAAAGGAGAGGTACTATGAAGAAACGAAGAACAATTGCTGCGATGACGATGGCCATGGTGATGGCAGTCTGCCTGGCCGGCTGCGGAGGGGATAAGCCGGAGGAGACGAAGAAACCCGAGACGAAAACGGCCGGGACGGAGGCCGCAGAGGAAAAGAAGGACGGGGAAACCTCCGGCAAAGCTTCGGGTGAATCGGTGGAAACCATCAAGATCGGCGCCTTCTTTAACTTTTCCGGCGCCAATGCCGACACGGGCATTCTGGACGGGGACGGCGCACAGTTTGCGGTGGACTGGATCAATGAAAACGGCGGCATCAAGTCCCTGGGCGGGGCGAAGCTGGAGCTGGTAAACGGTGACACGTTGTCTGATTCCGCTCAGGCCAAGGCGGTTGCGGAGCGGGTGATTTCCGAGAATCCGGACATGGTGGCCGCAGTCGGCGCGGGCGGTTCCGGGTATACGGTCGCCATGGGAAGCGTGTTCGAGAAAAATGAGATCCCTTATGTGCAGAATGGTGTTTCCGCCAGCATTCCGGAACAGGGATACAGCTACACCTTCCAGCCGGTGCCCAACATCTTCGGGCAGACCCAGATCGAGTTCATTCAGTATTTGAACGAGGAATATGACTATGGCGTGACGAAGGTGGGAATCATCTATGAGGACACGGATTATGGCATTTCCACGGCCCAGGGCAACCTGGAGCTGGCAAAGTCGGCGGGCCTCGAGGTGGTGTTCAACGAGTCCTTCCCGGCCAACGGCTCCGACGTTTCCTCGCTGATCACGAACCTGAAGGCCTCCGGTGCGGAGATGGTCCTTCCCGTCGCCTTTACCCAGGATGCGAAGCTGATCTTCAACACCATGAGCTCCATGGACTATCATCCGCTGATTCTCGGCGGCGGTGCGGGATTTTTGTATCCTTCTTTTGCGGAGGAGCTGGGAGATGCCGTGGACGGCGTTCTGTCCGTTGCGTCCCTGAACTGGGATTCCACCTCTTTCTCCGGAGATTTTTCGGAGGTCGCCAGTCAGTTTGAGGAAAAATACGGATATTTCATGTCCGAGCACAGCGCCGGAACCTTCAATCACGTCTACATCATCGCCCAGGGCCTGGAGGCCTGTGGGACCACGGACGGAGCGGCCCTTGCGGAGGCGATCCGGGGCCTTTCCATCGAGACCGTGCAGGGCGGCAAGACCGGAGTTCTGGCTCTGGACGAGAATGGCGCAAACAAGGATGCGCTGCCGGTGATCGTCCAGTGGGGGAAGGACGAGGACGGAACCTACCGGCCTCACACGGTTTATCCGGTGGACCAGGCGGGGGATAATGAGT
>CAJUOF010000098.1 GCA_910587905.1 uncultured Lachnospiraceae bacterium | reverse complement strand
TGTCCAGGATTTCGAGGGGCTGGAGGGAACCGGGAGGACCCTGAACGATTGCTGAGAGTGTTTGCAGGCGCTTGAAAAACCGTAAAATACAGGCAGGATTCTGACGACTGCATCCAGGAAAAGCCCTCTGCGCCGTGGAAGCAAGACCAGAGAAGGCAGGAGGGATTCTTTCCCGAGTGGCTTCTGCGGTTCTGGGCTTGCTGGAACGGTTGGCGCAGCAGGCTTTGGATGGATCAGTCGTCAGAATCCACCCTGGAATTATCTGGATATGCTTATATGAGGAGGAGCGAAGATGAGGGTACTGGTGATCGATATTGGCGGAACGTTTATCAAATATGCCTGTATGACGGAGAAGATGGAGTTCCTCACCAGGGGAAAGGTGCCGACTCCGCAGGAGGGAAGAGAGGAACTCGTTGAGACCATCGGAAGGCTTTATGACCGGATGCCCGAGGTTTCCGGCATTGCCGTCTCCATGACGGGGATCATTGACTCTGACCGGGGATACTGCGCCATGGGCGGAGCCCTCCGCTACAACGACGGCTTCTATCTGAGGGACCGCCTGTCTGAGCGCTGTCCGGTGCGGATCCACATGGAAAACGACGCCAAGTGTGCGGCCATGGCGGAGGGGGCCGTCGGCAGCCTGGCAGATGTGGCGGACGGGTTTGCGGTGATCTTCGGCACCATGATCGGCGGCGGCTTCATCAAGGACCACAAGCTCTACCGGGGAAGGCATTTTTCCGCAGGGGAGGTTTCCTATATCATCACCGACCGGAAGGAGTCGGCAGAGCCGGACTATGTATGGGGAAACCGCTGCGGCGTCCCCGCACTCTGTAAAAGCTTTGCCGAAAAAAAGGGGCTCAGGCCGCAGGACGTGGACGGAGTCCGGGTTTTTGAGGCGGTGAACAGGAACGATGCGGATGCCCTGGAGAGCCTTTCGGATTACACGAGGGAGATCGCAGTCCAGCTTTTCAATATCCAGCTTCTGCTGGATCCGGAGCGGTTTGCCGTCGGAGGAGGCATCAGCGCCCAGCCCGTCTTTCTCGAATACATAAAAAAGCATCTGGAAGAAATCTATGAAAAATGCCCTTATGCGGTGCCGAAAGCGGAGATCGTGTGCTGTAAATTCAGAAATGACGCCAACCTGGTGGGAGCGCTGCAGTGCTTCCTGGCGGAAGCATAGGACCATTTTTCACGCCACACTGAAAAGACCTTGTGAAAAGAGAGGGCAGTGTCATGTTATAGCAGACGACATAAATCTTTTCTTTATGGCGTCTGCTGCGCCGATTTTTGCTGCGTGTAAGCGCAGAATCTACCTTACAAAAATCGTGCGCAGGGTCTGCCCCAGCGAAGCGAGGGTATCCCCTGGAGGGTTTATAGTAAACGGCAAATACTTTTGTCGTTTACTATAAATATTATCTTCAGCAGAGGCTCGGGGGACATCGAGGATGCAGGCTACGTGTTCAGTCCGGATGTCTATTTTAAGTTCAATTACGAGGAAGAGTGGTTTGAAGATGAGCTGGTGAGGGATGTTCAGTAGAAAATATAGTTACGGTTGATCAGAACCTATAAGAGATTCCACTTTGCTTCAGAATTGCATTTGCAGTGTGTCTTGATTTTATCTTTGTGTCAACAGTGATATGCCGGTTCGTAATAGGACTGTACCAGATATCATGATCGCCCTTTCCACGGCGATAAAAGGAACATCCGTTTTGGGAAAGGACTTTACGTACTTTCTTTTCGTATTCAGCCATTATAGAATCATCCTTTCCCGCCGTTCTGATTTAAAGGTAAGAGATAAAGGCTGAGATTCTGATAAATTCAGCGCAAGCAGCTCCGGAACGGCAAAGCGCGTGCGTTCCAGCAGAGCGTCGAAAGAACCAGATTCCAATACAAGACCGGGAATATCGTCACTTGTGGCGATCCACACGTTAGCTTCATTGTCCCAGGAAAAGGTTATCGTATATTCCATCACCCATACCTCCATGCAGAAAGTATCCATAGATACTGAAATGAGTTTAACAACTGATAATATTATATTCATGATCCCTGGAGAAGTCAACGGCGCTGGTGTGATCTGCGCAACTTTTATGCCAGTATAATTACGGTGACTGAGAATCATGAAGACTCAAAGCATAACGAACAACTTCATATAAAATTGCTGGATAACCTTCTGGCCTCGGTTTTCAACCCATGAACAAGTCCCGTATTTGGCAGAAGAATGCGAATTCTGCCGGATACGGGACTTTTTATGCGCAGGCCCGTGCAGGGAAGTCCCCTGCGCTTATTTTTCCGGCGGCCTTCCCACGGACTGGGGGGAATGCGCTATCCGCCACTGGGAGGGTGAGGCGCCGACCACGCTTTTGAAGGCCCTGGAAAAATGGAGCTGGTTCTGGTAGCCGCAGCGGCAGCCCACCTCGGCCACGCTCATGTCCGTGGAGGAGAGCAGGTCGGCGGCCTTGTTCATGCGGTAGGACATGAGGAACTGCTGGAGGGTCTGGTTTAAGGATTCCCGGAACAGCTTGCTCAGATAGTTGCGGTTTAAGCCGCAGAAGGCAGCCACGCTCTCCACGGTGATGGGGAAGTTATAATTCTGCTCGATAAAGGTGATTGCCTCCTTAATATAAAAGTCACGGAGGCTGCCGGACCGGTTTTCCTTCCGATTGGCGGAGTTGGCGACGAGCCGGTCGAAAAAGAGGTACAGATGCCCGATCTGGCTGATGACGGAGTTGTCCGGATTGTCGATGATGTACATCATTTCATTGCGGATGGAGGAAGCGCCGTCCCGGTTTTTTAACTGATAGATGGGATGGTCGAAGTCCAGCCCGGTCATCCGGAGGTAATCGGCCGCCTTGATGCCGTCAAACTCGATCCAGGCGTATTCCCAGGGGTGGCGCTCGTCGGCGTGGTAGGTGTTCACCTGCTTGGGGCAGATCAGGAACCCTTTTCCGGCCTCGAGCTGATACTGGGAAGTGTTTCCGGCGGAATCGGTGGACATGAGGGTCCCTTTGCCGGAGAACACATAATGGAACAGATAATGGTTCCTTACGGCGGGGCCGTAGGAGTGGAGCGGTGCGCACCGTTCCCAGCCGAATTGGAACAGCGTCAGGTCGATGTGGTTGTCGTTTTGAAAGATCTTAAATTTCAGTCTGTTTTCCATTGCTTCCCCTCCTGTGATGTGTCAAGTGCGATCGGTGTTTGAATGATTACGGATTACAATGGGGAGGCGATACCGACGGATTGCTGCCCGGTCCTGTACACATTCGAAGTTCGCCCTGCAGGGCTCCCTGGTATCGCATATACCAAAATGATAACACGTTTCATGAAAAAAGTATAGATGTTGTATTTTGGTATATATGAATTTTTCTTGTTCATATTATGGTATTGGGTGGATTTGATATAATCCTAATACGAAACACCCATGTATCTCTGGCAAATGTCACAAAAACGGCATTTGCCGCCGCGGGGGATTCGCCAAAAGAGCATAAGAAAGACGTGCGTTTGTCTGATCGTCCCCGCGAGAATAAACAATGAAGGAGGAAGGCTGTGAAAAGGATTAGGAAAATTTTGCTGATGCTGTCTGCCTGTGCATTGCTTGTGGGCCTGTGTTCGGCCTGCGGGAGCGGAAAATCGGCGGACGGCAAGACGCACCTCACGTTCCAGATCTGGGACGTGGCTCAGCGTGACGGTATGCAGGCCGTGTGCGATGCGTACACGGCGAAGCATCCCGACGTGGTGATCGAGGTCCAGGTCACGAGCTGGGGCGAGTACTGGACCAAGCTGGAAGCGGCTGCCATTTCCAATCAGATGCCCGACATTTTCTGGATGCATACCAATGAGATCTTAAAGTATGCGGATTACGGGAAGATTGCGGATTTGACAGACCTGTACGATGAAGAGGATCCGAATTTCTTTCAGGATCATTATTCGGAGGTATCCCTGTCCAACGTTATGGGGAGCGACGGGAGGTACTACGGGGTTCCCAAGGACAAGGACACGGTAGGCCTTGTCTACAACAAGGAGATGTTTGACGCTGCGAAGGTGGCGTACCCGGATGAGAACTGGACCTGGGACGACCTTTGCGAGGCGTCTCAGAAGATCTACGACGCCACCGGAAAATACGGATACATGGCTTACGGTGACGACCAGCTGGGATACTGGAATTTCGTATATCAGAACGGCGGCTACATATTGGCGGAGGACAAGGTCACCGGAGGGTTTGACAACCCGGCCACCATCGACGCCATGAAGTTTTACATCGGACTCCAGGAGAATGACTGGTGTCCGGACCAGAACTATTTTGCGGAGACTTCTCCCGGAACGGCGTTTTTCTCGGAGCAGGGTGCCATGTTCTTCGAAGGGAACTGGAACATCCTCAACGAGATGAAGAATTATCCCAATATGGAAGGGAAATGGGACGTGGCGGTCCTGCCCAAGTGCCCCAACCCGGCGGAGGGCGACGGTCGGGCGACCATCTCCAACGGCCTGTGCTATTCTACCTCGGCCACGGGCAAGAACCTGGAAGTGGTGAAGGACGTGCTCCGTTTCTTCGGCTCCGAGGAGGGCCAGCGGATCCAGGGCGAGTCCGGTGCGGCGATCCCGGCCTATCAGGGGCTCGAGGATACCTGGATCGGCGTGTTCGACCAGTTTGATTACCGGCTTAATGTTGAGAAATTTGTCGACATGTTCGACTACAGCATCCAGTCGGTCAACAACAAGTACCGTCCTGTTTGGAAGGTTCAGGTAACTGACAACCTGTTAAAGATCTATTCCGGCGACCAGACCGTTGAGGAGGGCCTTGCAGCCATGCAGGAGGCCGTCCGAAAAGCCGCCGAGGATGATTAAAGGAGGAGGTGCAGTATGGGAAAGACAAAGAAATCCAAGCACGGCCGCTCCGAAGCAAAATGGGGCTACATCATGGTCGCTCCGACCATCATCGGCCTGCTGGTCTTAAACATTTATCCGTTTATCGACACGATCAAGCTGAGCTTCTCCAAGACCAGGCCCTTCGGCCTCTATGAGATGCGGGGGCTGGAAAACTACATCCAGATGTTTACCAGCGGCGAGTTCTGGAGAGCGAACTTAAACACCCTGTATTTCTGCCTGCTGACGGTGCCCATCGGGATTTTCCTGGCCCTTCTGGTGGCGGTGATGCTCAACACGAAGATCAAGGGAAGAACGGCCTTCCGTGCCATCTTCTTCCTGCCCATGGTGGTGGCTCCCGCTGCGGTGGCCATGGTCTGGAAGTGGATGTTCAACACGGAATATGGTATCATTAATACGATGCTTTCTTCCGGCATCAACTGGATCACCAATCCCAACGTCATCATGGTCACCTGTGCCATCGTGGCGATCTGGTCGGCCATCGGTTATGATGCGGTGCTGCTTCTCTCCGGACTTCAGAATATTTCCAAGTCCTACTACGAGGCGGCCAGCCTGGACGGGGCGACGAAGATGCAGCAGTTCTTCCACATTACCCTGCCCATGGTGTCCCCGACCCTGTTCGTGGTGCTGATCATGCGTCTGATGTCTTCCATCAAAGTATATGACCTGATTTACATGATGGTCGAGGAATCGAATCCGGCCCTCACCAAGGCCCAGTCACTGATGTACCTGTTCTACCGTGAGTCCTTCGTGTCCGGCAACCGGGGCCTTGGCTCCTCGGTGGTCATCTGGACGGTGGCGCTCATCGGTCTCGTGACGGCGGTTCAGTTCTGGGGCCAGAAGAAGTGGGTCAACTACGAAGTATAGAAAGGAGGAGCATATGAAATCATCATTGGAAAAATCCAGAAGACGCCGCACGGCGGGGACCTATGTGTTCTTCATCATCGGTTCCATCATTATGATCTTCCCCTTCGTGTGGATGTTTTTGACAAGCTTTAAGAGCGTTGAGGAAAGTATGCTGATTCCTCCGACGATTCTCCCCCAGGAATGGCAGGGAAAGAATTACAGCGACGCTATGGCGTCCCTGCCGTTCCTGGCCCTCTATAAAAACACGATCCTCATGATTGTCTGGAGAGTCGTGTGTGCGGTGGTGTTCTCGTCCATGGCGGGCTATGCCTTCGCAAAGCTGAACTTTAAAGGAAAGGGAGTGTTGTTCTCCCTGGTGTTGATCCAGATGATGCTGCCCAGCCAGATCTTCATCACGCCGCAGTATCAGATGCTTGCCAAGCTGGGTCTCACCAACACGGTGTTCGCCCTGGTGTTCCCCGGTATCGTCAGTGCCTTCGGAACCTTCTTCCTCAGGCAGGCCTACATGGGCATACCAAACGAGATCGCCGAGGCGGCCTATCTGGACGGCTGTACCCAGTGGCAGACCTTCTACAAGGTCATGGCTCCCCTGACCAAGGCGTCCATGGCGGCCCTGGCGGTGTTCACGGCAGTGTTTGCGTATGGAGACCTGATGTGGCCCCTGATCGTCAACACCGACCTGAACATGATGACCCTGTCCTCCGGCCTTGCGACCCTGAGGGGACAGTTCTCCACCAACTTCCCGGTCATGATGGCAGGCTCCCTGCTGGCCATGATCCCCATGGTAGTCCTTTACCTGTTCTTCCAGAAGCAGTTCATCGAGGGCGTGGCCATGACAGGAGGAAAATAAAAAAAGAAGAAACAGGAATTTTGTACAGAAAGGAAACCAGAGTCTTATGTCGATTACCTTTTATGAACACAGCAAAACATTCAGACTTGACACCAGGGACAGCTCCTATCTGATGGCGATCAGTAAATACGGGGATTTGCTGCATTTGTATTATGGGGACCGCATTCCCGACGAGGATCTGAGCTATCTGATCGAGCTTCGGGACCGGGGCTTTTCGCCGAATCCCCACGAGGCGGGGAACGACAGGACATTTTCGCTGGATTTCCTTCCGCAGGAATTTTCCACCTCAGACAGCGGCGACTACCGGGTGGAGAGCATCGGAGTGAGGAATGCCGACGGAAGCCGCATTTTTGCGGGAAAGGCGGCGGGACATACCATCTACAGCGGGAAATACAAGGTTCCCGGAATGCCTTCGGTGAGAGCGCTGGAGGGGGAGGGGACGGATACCCTGGAGATCCGCCTGAAGGACGCCGCCTCCGGCGTGAGCGTGGTCCTTTACTACGGTGTGTTTGAAGAGAAGAACGTGATCACGAGGGCGGTGCGGGTGGTGAACGAGGGCGGGGGCCCCATCCGGCTGGAAAAGCTGATGTCCGTCACCCTGGATTTTAAGGAGGCGAACTACGACTGGATCACCCTGGACGGACGCCACATGATGGAGCGCCATCCTTCCAGATCGGCCATTCGCAACGGCGTCCAGTCGGTGGGGAGCACCAGAGGTTCCTCCTCCCACCAGCACAACCCGTTCGTGATCCTGTGCGAGAAGACCGCCGACGAGGACCGGGGACGGTGCTATGGCTGTTCCTTCGTTTACAGCGGCAATTTCCTGGCCGAGGCGGAGCGGGACCAATACCGGCAGCTGAGGCTCAACATGGGCATCCACCCGACGAACTTTGAGTTCCGGCTGGAGCCGGGGGAGGACTTTTTCTCGCCGGAGGCGGTGCTTGCCTACTCCGGAAACGGTCTGACGGGCTTGAGCCACATCTACCACAGGCTTTACCGGGAGAACCTGGGGACTTCCCCCTACCGGAAGCTCCCGAGGCCCGTGGTGATCAACAGCTGGGAGGCGGCCTACTTCGATTTTGACGAGGAAAAGCTTTTAAACATTGCCAGGGAGTCCCTGGACATGGGCGTGGAGCTCTTCGTGCTGGACGACGGGTGGTTCGGGAAGCGGGACGACGACTGTTCGGGCCTTGGCGACTGGAAGGTGAACCGCCACAAGCTAAAGGGAGGGCTTTCGGGTCTCTCGGAACAAATTCATGAGATGGGACTGAAGTTCGGGCTCTGGGTGGAGCCGGAGATGGTCTCCGAGGACAGCGACCTGTTCCGGGAAGATCGGAAGAGCACACGT
>CAJUOF010000097.1 GCA_910587905.1 uncultured Lachnospiraceae bacterium | reverse complement strand
TGACCTTAATCATGTCGTCAACATTGACTTTCTTCATGTACTGATTGATTCCAAGCTGCATCACCATACGGACCGTACTGCTGGCTACCCAGTAAATACCAATACCGATCGGAAATGTGATACAGAAAAACACGGACATGATCGGCATAACGGTATTCATAGATTTCATAGCTCCGGCCCCAGGCATGTCTTCATTTTGAGCCGTCTTGTTGTTGGTATTCATAGTCTTGACGCTGAGCCACTGCGTAAGACCTGCCAAAATTGGAATCAAAAGAGCAATCGAAAATTTGAAACCGGGAGCCTCCGTCAGATTTAATCCGCCCAAAAAGGAGTTCACTCCCAAAAACTTCTCGGAACTCTCCGTGATCACCTTTTCCAAAGCAGGAAAGATTCCCTTTAGTTCTTCCCAAGCCGCCGCATTGAATTTTCCGAACAGATCCACCAGCTTATCAGCCACATTGTAATCAATTTTATCAATGGGCAGGTTGTTTGCTTTTGCCAAATCTGCAATCTTGTTGATATAATCAGGCTGCTGCATCACAGGTTCAACCACGCTCATCAACATATCCTTGATGCCGCCGATATAGGCCGGAATCCGATAGATAACCTGATACAAAGCAAACATAATAGGAAGCTGGATAAAGGTAGTAAGACATCCTCCGGTGGGAGTCGCCCCGTACTTATCATAGATTGCCTGCTGTTCCAACATCATTTTCTGCTGGGTAGCCTGATCTTTTCTGTCCTTATACTTCTTTTGAAGGGCCATAAGCTCCGGCTGCATGATAGATGTCAGCTTCATAAATCTTTGCTGCTTAATCGTAAGAGGGAGCAGCAAAAGATTTACAATAATTGTAAAGATAATAATACACCAGGCCACATTATGAATCCCGAGCCTATAAATCCCATCCATGATATAGCCAAGCAACGTTGCGATCGGCCCTATAATAAATGTCGTACTTTTTGTCAATAATAGAAAATTCAACGTTCTGACCTCCAAATCCGGTAAAAATTTTACTTTTTGTGTCTACCGGATATTTCATACTCAGGGGACAGGATCATACCCTCCCTCTGCAAACGGATTGCATCTTAAGATTCTTTTCAATGCCAAAAACGAACCCTTCCATGCACCATACTTTTCTAATGCTTCGATCGCATACTGAGAACAAGTCGGAGTATAAATGCAGCGGGTCCTTGTTTTCAAGCCCGATAGATAGTTCCGGTAAAAACGTATCATTCCAATCAGTATTATTTTCATCATGGCTTTTCCATACGAAACCTCAAATCAAACGATGGCTTTTTAGAAGACTTAAAAGAGCTCTCTCAATCTCCCGGTAAGTTCTCCCATTGCTTTTTTCCCTGGCAATCACTACTACATCATGTCCGCCTGTTGCTTGTCCACAGTTTAACCGATAGCCCTCTCTGATCAGTCGCTTGAGCCGGTGCCTCACCACACTGTTTCCGACCTTTTTGCTGACAGAAATACCCACTCTGTTTTCCCCATCGTCGTCCCTTTTTTTCACATATACGACAAGATACCTGTTGGCAAGGGATTTTCCTGTTCGGTAAACCGAATGAAAATCCCTGCTTTTTTTAAGCGAATAAAATTGACTCATCTCTTTTTCTTTTTTCAAATTTTCTTTTATTAGGAAGTCTTTTTTAGGAAGGGAAAACAAAAGGCCACAAATCTGCGGCCTAAGCTGATAATCTCTTTCTTCCCTTTGCTCTTCTGGCTGCCAACACTCTTCTTCCACCTTTTGTACTCATTCTTGCACGGAAGCCATGAACCCTCGCATGGGACTTCTTTTTAGGCTGAAATGTCATTTTCATAGTTGTTCCACCTCCTTTTTTTAATTTTATTTTTGGATAAAATCCATAACAGAAAATCATTTCTATTATATGCAATTACAGAAGTTCCGTCAAGACAAATTTGCGAAAAAAGTCTTATTCTCATAAATTATAAATTTACGGTTACTTATCCACAAAATGGGGATAAGTAGTGGATAACTTTGTGATTTTCCTGTGATTTCTTTGTTAGGAACTTTCAAAAAGTCATAGAATATAGGGCCTTTCCATATTGCGACAAGTTATTCACATTTTGTGGATAGTTTGTGGAAAAACCTCTTATTTTCCCGTTTTTGTTCCTTTTATTCTATCCGAATTTTTCCTCATTTGAGAAAATCCTCATAGTTATCAACATTTTATCCACAAAATGTTGATAAAATGTTATTTTTCCTTTTCTCTTTTCAAAGATTCTCATTGAAAATTTTTTGGAATTGGTATAGAATATTAGGGGTATAAGGGGGCATTTGCTCTCTATGACGTTTTGGAAAAGGCAGGGACATAAAATGCTTCAGACAATACGTGATCACTGGAATGAAATTTTACAACTGATCAGGGACAATCACGATGTAACCCGGGCCAGCTACGAGACATGGCTGGAACCTCTCCATGTAGAATCTGTGGACGAAACCGCCCACATTGTTCATATTGCAATCAAAAGCCCGCAGTTTTACAATTCCAAATCAAATGTCATCAATCATATTACCAAAAAATATGCCAATTTTTTTCAAATTTATATTGAGCAAATAACTGGCTTTTCCTGCAAGGTTCATTTTTATATGGAAGAAAAACCTGGTTCCAAAAAAACGATGAAAACAACAAAACCCAAAATAGAACCTGAAGCCTCTTCCAATACTTATTTGAATCCGAAGTATACCTTCGACAACTTTGTCGTAGGCTCCAGCAACGAATTTGCCCACGCAACCTGCCTGGCCATTGCCGAAGCCCCTGCAACCAAATATAATCCTTTTTTTATTTATGGTCGAGCCGGATTAGGGAAGACGCATCTGATGCACTCCATCGGAAACTTTATTATTAAAAATGATCCCTCTCAGAAAGTTCTCTATGTGACCTCTGAGCAGTTTACCAACGAACTCATTGATTCCATCAGAAGCAAGAACTCCGCGACTTCCGTTCATTATTTCAGGGAAAAGTACCGGAACAATGATGTGCTTCTGATCGACGATATTCAATTTATCATAGGAAAAGACAGCACGCAGGACGAAATTTTCCATACGTTCAACGCCCTTCACGAATCTGGAAAACAGATCGTCTTTTCCAGCGACCGTCCTCCCAGAGATTTCGAATCCGCTTTAGATGACAGACTGCTTTCCCGTTTTATGGCAGGACCCATTGCCGATATCAAACCTCCCAACTACGAGACAAGGATGGCTATTCTCAGAAAAAAAGAGGAGTTAGAAGGCTATAACATCGACAATGAAGTGATCCATTATATTGCCAACAACATTACCTCAAACATTCGGGAACTGGAAGGAGCCTTAACCAAAGTCGTGGCACTTTCCAGACTTAATAATAAGGAAATCAATCTCGCTTTGGCAGAAGAGGCTTTAAAGGATTTGATTTCTCCAAATCATACCCAGGTTGTTACTCCCGAAGTGATCCTAAATATGGTGGCAGATCATTACAACTGTGCCGCCTCAGATATCCTTTCCAATAAACGTCCGAAGGAAATCATCATTCCAAGACATATGGTTATGTACTTATGCCGCCAGATGACGGATTCCACCCTTCAATCCATCGGAAAGTTCTTGGGAGGAAGGGATCACTCCACCGTCAACAGCGGAATCAATAATATCCTCAAACTGATCGAAGAGGATGAAGAGATTCAAAATACCGTAGAAGTCCTAAAAAAGAAACTCAACTTTTCCTGAACTTCATGCAAGGTAAAATCTGCCGTTGTGGACAACTCAGGTTCTTTCCACAGAAAATAAAGAACCTTTCCACATACTTATCAAAGCCTTAAAGTCTTTGTTTATGGGGCCTTCAAGTACTTTTCACCAAATCCACAGCCCCTACTACTATTACTACGAAATCATTTAATATCTTTCTGTCTCTATCTGCGAAAGGAGTTTGGCAAACAGATGAAGCTTTCCTTCGAAAAATCATATTTATTAAATGGAATCAATATTGCTATGAAGGCAGTCCCTGCCCGTACCACAATGCCAATTTTAGAATGTATTCTCATCGATGCTTCTGATGAGGAGATCAAACTGACTGCCAATGATATGGAACTTGGTATTGAAACAAAGGTAAAGGGCTCTATTTTAGAACCGGGTAAGATCGCGATTAATGCGAAGCTTTTATCAGAAATCGTGAGAAAGCTTCCCGACAGCCAGGTCGTCATTGATGCGGATGAAAACTATAACGTGGTCATTGACTGTGAAAAATCGAATTTTAAGATTGCCGGAAAATCTGGAGATGAGTTTTCTTATCTGCCTTATATTGAGAAAGATCATTATATCAGCCTTTCTCAGTTCACCTTGAAGGAGATGATTAGACAGACGATCTTTTCCATTGCCCAGGGCGAGAACAACAAACAGATGACAGGTGAGCTTTTTGAGGTGAAGGACGATTTCCTTCGAGTCATTTCTTTGGATGGACATCGTATTTCCATTCGGAGGATGAAATTAAAGGATCACTATGAGGATGAAAAGGTGATTGTGCCTGGAAAGACTCTCTCTGAGGTGAGTAAAATTTTATCTGGAGATTCAGACAAAGAGATTGTCATTTATTTTACCAACAATCATATTTTATTTGAATTTGATGATACCATCGTGGTGTCCAGGTTGATCGAGGGACAGTATTTTAACGTGGATCAAATGCTCTCCAACGATTATGAGACAAAGATTTCTCTCAACAAACGAGAGTTTTTAGATACCATCGATCGGTCCATGCTGCTTATCAGGGAAAATGACAAGAAACCTTTGATTCTTTCCGTGAGAGATGACAACATGGAGGCGGCTGTTAAGTCTGCCATCGGTTCCCTGAAGGAAGATATTTTGATCCGGAAAGAAGGAAAAGATATCACGATCGGATTTAATCCCAAATTTTTGATTGACGCTTTGCGGGTGATCGACGACGAAGAAGTTGATATGTACATGGTGAATTCCAAAGCGCCTTGTTTTATCAGGGACAGCGAAGGGGCTTATATTTACCTGATTCTTCCTGTCAATATTTAAGGAGAATTGTTATGGACAATATTAAACTGAGAGAGGAATATATCAAGCTTGGACAGGCCATGAAAGCGGCTAGACTGGTTTCCTCCGGAGTGGAAGCAAAGATGATGATCCTTGATGGGAAAGTAAAGGTCAACGGGGAGGTCTGCCTTCAACGGGGAAAGAAGCTTGTGGGCGGGGACACGTTTGAATTCGACGGAAACCTTGTAAAGATAGAAAATTGATGGTGCGGCCATGTTTGTGAAATCCCTGGAGCTTAAAAATTATCGGAATTATGAAAAACTGCATATGAAGTTTGATTCCGGTACGAACATCCTTTATGGAGATAATGCCCAGGGGAAGACCAATATTCTGGAATCCATCTATGTGTGTGCTACTTCCAAATCTCATCGGGGGAGCAAGGACAAAGAGATTATTCATTTTGAGGAAGAAGAGTCGCATATCAAGCTTTTTGTGGACAAAAAAGGAGTGGAGACCCGCATTGACATGCACTTGAAGAAGAATAAGACCAAGGGCATCGCCATCGGAGGGCTTCCGATTCGGAAGGCAAGTGAGCTTTTCGGAAACATTAACGTGGTTTTTTTCTCACCGGAGGATTTGAATATCATTAAAAATGGTCCTTCGGAGAGGCGGCGGTTCCTGGATCTGGAACTGTGTCAGCTTGACAGGGTCTATACGGCAAATCTAGTCGCTTACAATAAAGTGTTAAACCAGAGAAACCATCTTTTGAAGGAACTTCCCTTTCGTCCTGAATATGAGGATACACTACCGGTCTGGGATGAACAACTTGTGAGATATGGACAGGAGTTAATGAACATCAGAGAACAATTTATCGGTGAGCTGAATGAGATCATTCGGGAAAGTCATGAACGACTGACAGGGGGAAAAGAGGATCTTGTGATCTCTTATGAACCAGACACGGAAAAGGAGCACTTTTCAGAGATTCTTTTTCTTTCCAGAGAAAAAGATCGGAAACATAAAGTTACCACCAGAGGGCCCCACCGGGATGACATCCTGTTTCTGGTCAACGGTGTCGACATTCGGAAATTCGGTTCCCAGGGGCAGCAGAGGAGCGCCGCCCTGTCCTTGAAGCTCTCGGAGATCGAGATGATCAAGAAGCAGGTGAAGGACTCGCCAGTGCTTCTTTTGGATGACGTGCTTTCCGAGCTGGACAGTGGAAGGCAGGATCATCTTTTGGAGAGTATTGAAGAGATACAGACCATTATCACCTGTACAGGTCTCGAGGATTTCGTGAACCGGCATTTTTCGGTCAATCAGGTGTTTCAGGTTATAGATGGCAGAGTCAGGAATGAGAATGAGTGAGAACAGGAGGATACGCATGAGTTCCGAGTTTGATTATGGTGCAGAACAGATCCAGGTCCTCAAGGGCCTGGAGGCTGTGAGAAAAAGGCCGGGCATGTATATCGGCAATACGGCTGCGAGGGGGCTTCACCACCTGGTCTATGAGATCGTGGACAATTCGGTGGACGAGGCCCTGGCCGGTTTTTGTGATACCATCGAAGTGACCATCAATGAGGACAATTCCATCACGGTGGTGGATAACGGCCGGGGCATGCCGGTGGACGAGCATCCGGAGATGAAGATCCCGGCAGTGGAGGTAATCTTCACCCAGCTCCATGCGGGAGGAAAATTCGGCGGCGGGGCCTACAAGGTATCCGGCGGCCTTCACGGCGTGGGGGCTTCCGTAGTGAACGCCCTCTCCGACTGGCTGGAGGTGACCATTTACCGGGACGGAAACATTTACAGGCAGAGGTACGAGAGGGGGATCACGGTCACGAAGCTGGAGGTGATCGGGACCTGCAAGAAGTCGAGACACGGTTCCACGGTGACCTTCAAGCCGGACGGGACGATTTTTGAAGAGACGGTCTACGAGTACGATATTTTGAAACAGCGTCTCAGGGAGATGGCCTTTCTGACCAAGGGCGTGAAGATCGTCCTGAGGGATGAGAGGGAGGAGAAGAAGCAGGAGCGGGAGTTCCATTATGACGGCGGGATCAAGGAGTTTGTCCAGTATTTGAACAAGAGCAAGGAATCGCTCTATCCGACCATCATCTACTGCGAGGGGATCATCGAGGGAGTGGCCGTGGAGGTGGCGATCCAGCACAACGATTCCTACACGGAGAGCGTCTACAGCTTTGTCAACAACATCAACACGCCGGAGGGCGGCACCCATGTGGCCGGTTTCCGAAATGCGCTCACAAAGACCTTCAACGATTATGCCAGGAAAAACAGCCTGCTCAAAGAAAAGGAGGCCAACCTGACCGGGGAGGACATCCGGGAGGGGATGACGGCCATCATCAGCGTGAAGATCGGGGAGCCCCAGTTTGAGGGGCAGACCAAGCAGAAGCTGGGGAACAGCGAGGCCAGGAGCGCCGTGGACAGCGTGGTGAGCGAGCAGCTCACCTATTTCCTGGAACAGAATCCCCAGGTGGCCAAGGTCATCTGCGAGAAGTCCATCCTGGCCCAGCGGGCCAGGGCGGCAGCCAGGAAGGCCAGGGACCTTACCAGAAGGAAGACGGCCCTGGAGGGAAATTCCCTTCCCGGGAAGCTGGCGGACTGCTCCGACAAGAATCCGGAAAACTGTGAGATCTACATCGTGGAGGGGGATTCCGCGGGCGGTTCCGCCAAGACGGCCCGCTCCAGGAATACCCAGGCCATCCTTCCCCTTAGGGGAAAGATCCTGAACGTGGAGAAGGCCCGCCTGGACAAGATCTACGCCAATGCGGAGATCAAGGCCATGATCACGGCCTTCGGCACGGGCATCCACAACGATTTCGATATTTCCAAACTCCGTTACCACAAGATCATCCTGATGACGGATGCCGACGTGGACGGCGCCCATATCAGCACCCTGCTCTTAACCTTCATCTACCGGTTCATGCCGGAGCTCATCAAGCAGGGGCACGTGTACCTGGCTCAGCCGCCCCTCTACAAGGTGGAGCGGAGCAAGAAGGTCTGGTACGCTTATGACGACAAGGAATTGAACCAGATCCTCGGCGAGATCGGCCGGGACAACAGCAACAAGATCCAGCGGTACAAGGGCCTTGGGGAGATGGACCCGGAGCAGCTCTGGGAGACCACCATGGACCCGGAGAGGAGGATCCTCCTCCGTGTGACCATGGACGAGTCTGCTTCCTCGGAGGTGGACCTGACCTTCACGACCCTGATGGGGGACAAGGTGGAGCCCAGAAGGGAGTTCATCGAGCAGAATGCGAAGTACGGCGAGCTCGACATATAAGACGGAGGAACTTTAGATGGAGAAAACAATTTTTGACAAGGTCCACGAGGTAGACCTGCAAAAGACCATGGAGAAATCGTATATCGATTATGCCATGAGCGTCATTGCCGCCCGTGCCCTTCCGGACGTGCGAGACGGCCTTAAGCCGGTACAAAGACGGGTCCTCTATGCGATGATCGAGCTCAACAACGGTCCCGACAAGCCCCACAGAAAATGTGCCCGTATCGTCGGCGACACCATGGGAAAATATCATCCCCACGGCGACAGCTCCATTTACGGAGCCCTGGTCAACATGGCCCAGGAATGGTCCACCAGGTATCCCCTCGTGGACGGCCATGGGAATTTCGGTTCCGTGGACGGGGACGGGGCGGCGGCCATGCGTTACACGGAGGCCCGTCTCAGCAAGATCTCCATGGAGATGTTGGCGGACATCGGAAAGGACACCGTCGACTTCATTCCCAACTTTGACGATACGGAGAAGGAGCCGAGGGTCCTTCCCTCCAGGTTCCCCAACCTTCTGGTGAACGGAACCCAGGGGATCGCCGTCGGCATGGCCACCAACATTCCTCCCCACAACCTGAAAGAAGTCATCGAAGCTGTGGTCAAGCTCATCGACAACCGGATCCTGGAGGATCGGGACACGGATATCGACGAGGTGATCGACATTGTCAAGGGTCCGGATTTCCCCACCGGTGCCCAGATCCTGGGAAAAAGAGGGATTGAGGACGCTTACCGGACGGGCCGGGGAAAGATCCGGGTCCGCGCCGTGACCAATATCGAGCCCATGTCCGGCGGGAAGCATGCCATCATCGTCACGGAGCTTCCCTACATGGTCAACAAGGCAAGGCTCATCGAGAAGATTGCGGAGCTTGTCCGGGACAAGAAGGTGGACGGGATCACCGCCCTCAGGGACGAGTCGGACCGGACCGGCATGCGCATCTGCATCGAGCTGCGCCGGGATGCCAATCCGACCATCATCTTAAATCAGCTTTACAAGCACACCCAGCTTCAGGACAGCTTCGGCGTGATCATGCTGGCCCTTGTGAACAATGAGCCAAAGGTCATGAACCTTCTGGAGATGCTCAAGTTCTATCTGGCCCACCAGGAGGACGTGGTCACCAGAAGGACGAAATACGATCTCAACAAGGCAGAGGAACGTGCCCATATCTTGGAGGGTTTGTTGATCGCCTTAGACAATATTGACGAGGTGATCCGTATCATCCGGGCCTCGAAGAATACGCCGGAGGCCAAGCAGAACCTGATGGAGCGGTTCGGCCTTAGCGACGCCCAGGCCCAGGCCATCGTGGACATGCGCCTTCGTGCCCTCACCGGTCTGGAACGGGAGAAGATCGAGAACGAGTACCGGGAACTGCAGATCCGCATTGCAGAGTTAAAGGCCATTCTGGCGGACGAGAAAAAGCTTCTGGCTGTGATCAAGGAAGAGATCCTCGTGATCTCCGCCAAATACGGGGACGAGAGAAGGACTTCCATCAGCTTTGACGAGTCGGACATGTCCATGGAGGATCTGATCGCCGATGAGAACACGGTGATCGCCATGACCAATCTCGGCTACATCAAGCGGATGTCGGAGAATAATTTCAAGGCCCAGCACAGGGGCGGCAAGGGCATCAAGGGGATGCAGACGCTGGAGGAGGATTACATCGAGGACCTTCTCATGACCAGCACCCACCATTACCTGATGTTCTTTACCAACAAGGGGAAGGTCTACCGTCTGAAGGCTTATGAGATCCCGGAGGCCGGAAGGACGGCCAGGGGTTTGGCCATCGTGAACCTTCTGCAGCTTCTTCCGGGAGAAAAGGTGACGGCCATCATTCCCATCCGGGAATACGAGGAGGGCCGGTATCTCTTCATGGCCACCAGGAACGGAATGGTGAAGAAGACTTCCATTGTGGAGTATCAGAATATCCGCAAATCCGGCCTGCAGGCCATCAATCTCCGGGAGGACGACGAGCTCATCGAGGTAAAGTCCACCAATGATGAGAAAGATATCATCCTGGTGACGAAGATGGGCCAGTGCATCCGTTTCCATGAGAGGGACGTGAGGCCAACCGGCCGGGCGTCCATGGGTGTGATCGGCATGAAGCTTGAGAAGGATGACGAAGTGATCGGCATGCAGATGAATACCCAGGGCGAAGCCCTCCTGATTGTCTCGGAGAACGGCATGGGCAAGCGGACCCTTCTGGAGGAATTCACTCCCCAGCTTCGGGGCGGCAAGGGCGTCAAGTGCTATAAGATCAACAATAAGACCGGCTTTATCGTGGGTGCGAAGGTGGTCAGGGCAGAGCAAGAGATCATGATCATCACCACGGAAGGGATCATCATCCGCATCAACGTGCAGGATATCTCCATCCTTGGGAGGATCACCTCCGGCGTGAAGCTGATCAACATCGACGACAACGACATCTCCGTGGCCAGCATCGCCAAGGTGAGGGAGGACCCGAACAACGCCGACGAGGAGAAGAAGGAAGAGAATGTCCAGATGACGCTGGGGCTTAAGGACGGAGAGTAGAAAACCAGGAAACGGCAATATTTTTGCCGTTTCCTATAGAATTTATTCGGTGGAGAGATACGATCCAGGTCCCATTATATCCAGCCGCATGGATAATTTACAAAAAATAAAAAAAGTGGTTGACAAGTGGCTTTCCCTCCTGTATACTATCTAATGCGTCGCATGGCGTCAAATATGGAAAATTAAGTTCGGAGAAATACTCAAGAGGCCGAAGAGGCGCCCCTGCTAAGGGTGTAGGTCGGGCAACCGGCGCGAGGGTTCAAATCCCTCTTTCTCCGCTCCTTTCCATAAAGGTGCCGTTCTTTTTTTCTCTATCTTTTGAAAGAAAAAGGTTGACAGAAAAGGAAAGACGTGGTATATTGAAGCTCCGCTGTAAAAAAAGTGGTAAAAAAATAAAAAAAGTTGTTGACAAAAAATGACAACTGTGCTAAACTGTAGAAGTTGTCGCTGAAAACAACAACGAGAACAAAAACATGAACCTTGATAACTGAACAGTATATTCCAACCCCTGAAGTTTCTTTTAAAAAGAAGTTTCAGAGAACCGATCTTTCGGAAAGCACCATAGAGGTTTAGAAGCCGACATGGGGCGGACGAAAGACCAACCTAACAACAGTAAACGGGATATAGGAAAAGAGCTAGAGCTTATCCTAGAACCGAAAGATCAAAACATGAGAGTTTGATCCTGGCTCAGGATGAACGCTGGCGGCGTGCTTAACACATGCAAGTCGAGCGAAGC
>CAJUOF010000096.1 GCA_910587905.1 uncultured Lachnospiraceae bacterium | reverse complement strand
GCGCCGCAGACCGCCGCATAGGCCTCCCGCGCCCCCTCCATCTCGTCGGGAACCAGGACGTAGCCGATCCGCTCCCCGGGCATGGACAGGGACTTGCTATAGGAATAGCAGACAAAGGTGTTGTCATAATACTTGGTCAGATAGGGGACCTGTACCCCGTCGAAGGCGATCTCCCGGTAGGGCTCGTCGGAGATCAGGTAAATGGGATGTCCGTATTCCTGTGACCTTTCCTTCAAAAGCTTCACAAGCCGCACAATGGTTTCCTCCGAGTAGACCACGCCGGAAGGATTGTTGGGGGAATTGACCACGACCGCCTTGGTCCTAGACGACAGTATTTCCTCCAGGGCCGCAAAATTGATCTGGAAGCTTTCCGTGTCCGCCGGCACCACCCGGAACGTGGCTCCGGTTCCCTCCACAAAGACTTTGTACTCCGGAAAATAGGGGGCGAAGGCGACAAACTCGTCCCCCTCCTCGGCCAGCGCCTTGAAGCAGACGCAGAGGGAAGCCGCCGCTCCCACAGTCATGTACAGGTTGTCCCCGGTAAAATGGGTCCCGTGGGCCCGGTTGACGGACTCGGCGATCCTGTTTCGGACCTCAGCGTCCCCCTGGGCGCTGGTGTAGCCGTGGAGGGCCGCCGCATCCTCCTCCCGCACCAGTCTCACGATCGTATCGCTGACGGTCTCCGGTGCGGGCACGTTGGGATTCCCCAGGCTGAAATCAAAAATATTCTCCCTGCCCACCTGGGCCGCCCGCCTATTTCCAAACTCAAAAATCTCCCGGATCGTGGAACGCCTGCTCCCAAGCTCCACCATTTTCTCTGCAAACATCGCTGTCATATCCTCCTCTGTCATCCGATTCTCTGTCATTTCACTCTTTGTCGCTTAACGCTTCGTCATTTGACGCTCTCGAAAATCCGGAGCCCCAGGGCCCCGGATCTCCAAGCATGTTCCTTGTTATTTCTCTTCCAAAACCTTTTCCACCCCGGCAAGCTTCACGCACAGACAGAACAGATGGATCGCCTTGTCAAGCTCGTCCAGCGTGGGGAAGGTGGGCGCAATGCGGATGTTGCTGTCCTTCGGGTCCTTCCCGTAGGGCCAGGTGGCACCGGCTCCCGTCATGGTCACGCCGGCCTCCTTCGCCAGGGCCACCGTCCGCTTCGCACAGCCGGGCAGGGTGTCGAGGGCCACGAAATAACCGCCCTTGGGGCTCACCCAGGAAGCCAGCCCCGTGCCTCCAAGCTCCGTCTCCAGCGTGTTTAACACCATGTCGAACTTCGGTCTTAAGGCCTCCCCCAGCTTCTTCATGTGGGCCCGGATGCCGTCGGCGTCCTTAAAATACTTCACATGACGCAGCTGGTTCAGCTTGTCGTGGCCGATGGTCTGGACCGTCATGTGCTTCTTGATCTCCGCAATATTCGAAAGGCTGGAAGCCAGGATCGCGATGCCCGCACCGGGGAAGGTGATCTTCGAGGTGGAGAAGAAGGAAATGATCCGGTCCTCGTTGCCGCAGGCGGCCGCCGCCTGAAAGATATCCTTGAGCGGAACGTCCTCATAAATGTGATGGACCCCGTAGGCATTGTCCCAGAAGATCCGAAAATCCTTCGCCGCCGTCTTCATGGAAGCCAGCCGGTCCACCGTCTCGTCGGAACAGCAGGCTCCCAGCGGATTGGAATGGAGCGGCACGCACCACATGCCCTTGATGGTCTCATCCTCCGCCACCAGCTTTTCCACCACGTCCATGTCCGGGCCGTCCGCCCGCATGGGGACCGGGATCATCTCGATGCCCATATCCTGGGTCACCGCAAAATGCCGGTCATAGCCGGGGCTGGGACAGAGCCACTTGATCCCCGGAACGTCCTTCCAGGGCTTTTCCCCCTGGGTCCCGAAAAGCATCAGCCTGGTCAGTGCGTCATACATCAGGTTCAGGCTGGAGCTTCCCCCCACGATGATCTTCTCCGCAGGAATGCCGAGAAGGTCGGAAAACAGTTTCTTCGCCTCCGGAATGCCGTCCAGCACCCCGTAGTTTCTCGCATCAAGGCCCGACTCCGTGTGGTAGTCGTCCAAGGCGGAAAACAGCCCGTTGGTCAGGTCCAACTGGGCCGCCGCCGGCTTGCCCCTGGACATGTCAAGCTTAAGGCCCTGGGCCTTGAACTCCTCGTACTGCTTCTGAACTTCTTCCCTGAGCCCGAGAAGTTCCTCCCTTGTCATCTCCGTTACCTGTTTCATATCTATACTCCTTTCCGGCTTTCGCCTGTGTCACGGTAATTGCGAAACCCAAAATTGTTGGGCAGAGTCCGGCGGGTGCTTCCATCCAAAGCCTGCTGCGCCAACCATTCCAGGTTGTAGTTTCGCAATTACCTTTTTGCCTGAATTGATCACATGCCCCTCGCCTTGTCGGCACAGGCCGTCATGGCCTCGATGACGGCGCTCCTCATGCCCCGCTCCTCCAGGACGCGCACTGCCTGGATGGTGGTTCCGCCGGGAGAACAGACCATATCCTTGAGTTCTCCGGGATGAAAGCCGGTCTCCTGTACCATCTTCGCCGCCCCCAAGACCGCCTGGGAGGCAAACTCATAGGCCTGTTTCCTGGGCATCCCCAGGGACACTGCCCCGTCGGCCATGGCCTCCATGAACATGAACACATAGGCCGGCGCACTTCCGCTGACGGCGATCACCGCCTCGCTCATGGACTCCGGCACCACCGAGGCCCGCCCAAAGCTTCCCAATACCTTCATGACCCAGGAAAACTCCTCCTCCGTCACCAGGTCCCCCGGCGACACGGAGGTGATCCCCTCCCCCACCAGGGCCGGCGTGTTGGGATTGCAGCGGACGAACTTGAGCTTCCGCCCAAACTGCTCTTCAAACCACTTAAGAGTCTTTCCCGGCGCAATGCTCATGATGATCTGTTCCTCCCTCACCTCCTCTCGGATCTCGCCGATGACCTGACTGTAAAACTGAGGCTTCACCGCCAGCACCACGATCTCCGACTCCCTGGCCACCTGCCGGTTGTCTCCAGTCACCGAGATCCCCCAGGTCTCCTTTGCATAATCCAGCGCTCCTCTGCTCCTGTTGGAGGCAAGAATCTCCTCCGGCGCCACCAGCTTTTTCCCCACGATGCCGCCGATCATGGCCTTCGCCATGTTTCCACATCCGATAAAACCGATCTTCTTCATCACAAATCCTCTCCTTCCTATCATATAGATCCCAAAGGCGATTGCGAAACGTGGAATTGTCGAGTGGATTCTGACAATTGATCCATCCAAAGCCTGCTGCGCCAACCATTCCAACGAGCCCATAAGCGCAGAAACCGATCGGGCAGGGGCCCTTCCGTTTTCCATGGTCTCGTTTCCATGGCGCAGAGGGCTTTTCCTGGATGCAATTGTCAGAATCCTTCCCAG
>CAJUOF010000095.1 GCA_910587905.1 uncultured Lachnospiraceae bacterium | reverse complement strand
TGGCCCCAGCAGTAAAAGGAGTGGAGCAGACTCATAGCCGCCTCCTTCTTGGTGGTGGGACAGGACTCCACGATGGGGCTGATCAGCACCTCGATCACACCATTTCCGATGGCGTATAGTACCACCGCCGCCAAAAGTCCCGTAAACGCATCATCAAAAACAAAAGGCAAGACCGCCAAGCCCAGAAGACCGGCCGCCGAAAACACGTGGGCGGACACAATAGATGCCCGATAGCCAAGCCGGTCGACAAAGAAGGCTGACATGATGTCCACCAAAAGCTGCGCAAGAAAATTAACCACCGTCAAAACCGTGATCTTCTCCAGCGACAAACCAAAGCTGCCCGCAAAGGTCAAAAACAGAAGCGGTGCAAAATTGTTTCCGATGGCCTGTGTGATATAGCCGATGTAGGAAGCATAGATGGTATGGCCATAGTCTTCTTTGATTTTTCCGATCATTGTCCTATTCTCCTGCGTAAAATTTCCGCCAGGCCCTCTCTGACGGCACATTTCTTTCATCCTACCACGAATGCATGGATTTTTCCAGGAAATTTACATAATCGTATGATAAACCATCAAAGGTATAAGTTTGAAACAAAGAAGATATGACACAGGTTTTACAGTCCCTGTTTATAACAATATGGGAAATTGGGTCAGGTATAATATCACTTTCCTCTTGCCATTTCCCACGATCCCTTATATAATAGAAGAAATCCTTGAACATATGTTTGATTTTGAAATGAGTTCCGGAGGTTTCTATGGATCTATTTGATTATATGAGAGAGAACAACCAGGCGAAGGAAGCGCCTCTCGCCGCCAGGATGCGCCCCGTCTCCCTGGAGGAGATCGTGGGACAGAAGCACATCATCGGGAAGGGCACCCTGCTCTATAGGGCCATCGCCGCCGACAAGCTGAGTTCCATCCTGCTCTATGGCCCGCCCGGCACGGGAAAGACCACCATCGCCAAGGTGATCGCAAACACGACAAAAGCCGCATTCACCCAGATCAACGCCACCTCCGCCGGAAAAAAGGATATGGAGGAGGTTGTCCGGCAGGCCAAGGACAATCTGGGCATGTACGGCAAAAAGACCATCCTCTTCATCGACGAGATTCACCGGTTCAACAAGGGACAGCAGGATTACCTTTTGCCCTTTGTGGAGGACGGGACCGTGATCCTGATCGGCGCCACCACGGAGAATCCCTACTTCGAGGTCAACGGGGCGCTCCTCTCCCGCTCCGTCATTTTTCAGTTGGAAAGTCTGACGAAAGAGGACGTGAAGGAGCTTCTCCTCCGGGCCATCCGGGACAGGGGGCGGGGGCTGGGGAGCCTGTCCGTGACGGCAGACGACGAGGCCCTGGATTTCCTGGCCGACATCTGCGGCGGCGACGCCAGAAGCGCCCTCAACGCCCTGGAGCTCGGGGCCCTGTCCACCTCCAGAGGGGAGGACGGACAGATCCACATTACCCTGGACGTGGCCCAAGAGTGCATCCAGAAGCGGGCCATCCGGTATGATAAGTCCGGGGACAATCATTATGACACCATCTCCGCCTTCATCAAGAGCATGCGGGGCTCCGACCCGGACGCCGCCGTTTACTATCTGGCAAAGATGCTCTATGCAGGCGAGGACGTCAAATTCATCGCCAGGCGGATCATGATCTGCGCCTCGGAGGACGTGGGAAACGCCGATCCCCATGCGCTCCAGGTGGCTGTGTCCGCCTCCCTTGCCGTAGAGCGGGTGGGAATGCCTGAGTCCCAGTTGATCCTTGCCCAGGCTGCTATCTACGTGGCCTCCGCCCCCAAGAGCAACGCCTGCACCCTGGCCATCGGCGCCGCCATGGAGCGGGTCGGCTCCGAGAAGATAAGGACTGTGCCGCCT
Source organism: uncultured Lachnospiraceae bacterium (assembly GCA_910587905.1). GTDB lineage: Bacteria > Bacillota > Clostridia > Lachnospirales > Lachnospiraceae > Lientehia. The sequence goes on along the minus strand of CAJUOF010000095.1, from coordinate 4,641 downwards.
CACCTTAAGGATTCCCACTACGGCGGCGCTGCCAAGTTGGGCCATGGTCTGGATTACAAGTACGCCCATGATTTTCCCAACCATTACGTCAAGCAGCAGTACCTCCCCGACGAGCTCGTGGGCACGGTCTTTTATCATCCCACGGAGCAGGGCCATGAGAAGAGAGTCAAGGAATGGCTGGAATGGCTGAGGCACTCAGTCGATGAGTAACCGGTCCACCGTCACAAAGGTATAGCCCTGGGCTTTCAGCTCGTCGATAATCTGAAATGCCGCCTCCACCGACGTATCGTAAACATCGTGAAGCAGGATGATGCTCCCGTCTTTCACATCGTTTAATACCCGCTTCACGATGACGTCCGTGTTTTTTACATCCCAATCCCTGGGATCCACTGTCCATCCCACCTCACGCATATTCACCGCACATTCCAGCTTGGAATTCCAGGAACCGTAAGGAGGCCGTATGTACTCCACTGTCTGTCCGGTCGCGCCGGTGATGGCCTTGTTGGTCATGGTGATCTCACCGCAGGCTTCTTCCAGGGAAAGACCCGTGAGCTGAACGTGGTGAAAGGTGTGACTTCCGATCAGATGCCCGTCCTGCGCCATCTGTTTCACCAACACTTCCTCTCCCTCAATGCTCTGTCCGATCAGGAAAAAAGTCGCCTTCACCTCCCGCTCCTTAAGCCCCTCAAGAAGCCGCTCCGTGCTCCCCTCCTGGGGACCGTCGTCAAAAGTCAACGCCACCAGCTTCTCGTCATCCTGCTCTGCCTCCGCCATTTCCGACCTCTGGCTTTGCTCCGCCTCCGCTGCCAGGCTCTTCTCTTCTTGGTCCGCCTTTACCCGTTCCATTCCGATCAGGCATACGGTCAAAAGAAGCGTTAAAAAAATCGTGACTCCCCGTTTGCTCAAAGTTTTGTCCTCTCAGGCAGTCTGTTTTCCTTATTATATGATGAAAAAGCCCGGTATGTTCCTCGCATGCCGGGCTTTGTTTCCTATCCTGTTTTTCACACAAACTGGTTGCGCTCTGCATCGTACTCATAGTCAATGGCCGCCAGCCGTGCCTTTAGCTCTTCCTCACCGACTCCGGCCTCCTCACAGAAAGTCCCCAGAGACGGGTAAAAATCTCTCAATTTCATGTTGACAACACTGAGAAGCATCGCCGCATCCTTCGGTAATTCCATCACTTCCTCCTTATCCCCCAGCTTTTTGCCATTACTCCACATGCGCCTCCAGCTTTCCGTCCCTCACATCCATGACGATGACGCCCCCGGCCCGAATCTGGTCGGCCAGGATCAGCTTCGCCGCCTGTGTCTCCACATGCTTTTGCAGATACCGCTTGAGCGGCCTTGCCCCATACACCGGATCGTAGCCGTTTTCCGTCACAAAGGCCTCCGCCTCCGGCGTCAGGCGAATGGAAAGCTCCCTGTCGGCAAGCCGTCTGTTCACATCCGCCACCATCAGGCCGATGATGTGGCTGATATTGCCCTTCGTAAGAGGCTTAAACATGATCGTCTCGTCCAGCCGGTTCAAGAATTCCGGGCGGAAATGGTTTTTAAGCTCCGCCATGACCAGCTTTTCGTTTTCCGGCCGGATATTTCCCGCCTCGTCGATCCCCTCCAGCAGATAGGAGGAACCCAGATTGGAGGTCATGATAAGGACGGTGTTCTTAAAGTCCACGGTCCTCCCCTGGGAATCGGTGATCCGTCCGTCGTCGAGGACCTGCAGAAGCACGTTGAACACGTCGGGATGGGCCTTCTCGATCTCGTCAAAAAGCACCACCGAATAGGGCTTGCGTCTGACAGCCTCCGTAAGCTGTCCGCCCTCGTCGTAGCCCACGTATCCCGGAGGCGCCCCGATCAGCCGGGACACGGAATACTTCTCCATGTATTCGCTCATATCAATGCGGACCATGTTCTGTTCATCGTCAAAAAGGCTCTGGGCAAGGGCCTTGGCAAGCTCCGTCTTGCCCACCCCGGTGGGCCCTAAGAAGAGGAAGGAACCGATGGGCTTGGTGGGATCCTTGATCCCGGCCCGGGAACGGATAATGGCCTCCGTCACCTTGGTCACACCCTCGTCCTGGCCGATCACCCGCTTGTGGAGCTCCTCGTCCAGATGGAGCGTCTTGTTCCGCTCGCTCTCGGTGAGCTTCGCCACAGGGATCCCGGTCCACCTGGAGATGATTCTTGCGATCTCTTCCTCGGTCACCGCCTCGTGGAGCAGGGACATATCCTGCTTTTTCACTTTCTCTTCTTCGATTTCCAACTGCCTGGTCAGATCGGGCAGGGTTCCGTACTGAAGCTCGGCCGCCTTCTCCAGGTCGTAATTCTGCTTGGCCAGGGCGATCTGGCCGTTGATCTCATCAATCTGCCCTCTAAGCTTTTGCAGCCGCTCCACGGAGGTCTTCTCATTGTCCCACTGGGCCTTCATCTTGCCGAACTCTTCCCGAAAATCCGCCAGCTCCCGCTGAATGGCCTCCAATCGGTCGCGGCTCAGATTGTCCGTCTCTTTTTTCAGGGCCGCTTCCTCGATCTCAAGCTGCATGATCTTCCTGGACAGCTCGTCTAACTCCGTGGGCATGGAATCTAGCTCCGTCTTGATGAGGGCGCAGGCCTCGTCCACCAGGTCGATAGCCTTATCCGGCAGGAACCGGTCGGAGATATAGCGGTTGGAGAGGACAGCCGCGCTCACCAGGGCCGAATCCGTGATCTTCACCCCGTGGAACACCTCATACCGGTCCTTGAGGCCCCGCAGGATGGAGATGGTGTCCTCCACCGTGGGCTCATCCACCAAAACCGGCTGGAACCGCCGCTCCAGGGCCGCATCCTTCTCGATATATTTGCGGTATTCGTCCAGGGTCGTAGCCCCGATACAGTGGAGCTCTCCCCTGGCCAGCATGGGTTTTAACATATTGCCCGCATCCATGGCCCCGTCCGTCTTCCCGGCTCCCACGATGGTGTGGAGCTCGTCGACAAACAGAAGGATCTTGCCCTCGCTCTTCTTGACCTCCTCCAGAACGGCCTTCAGCCGCTCCTCAAACTCGCCCCGGTACTTGGCCCCGGCCACCAGAGCGCCCATGTCCAGGGAAAACACGGTCTTGTCCTTAAGGCCCTCCGGCACGTCCCCCCGGACGATCCGCTGGGCCAGCCCTTCCACCACGGCCGTCTTGCCGACACCCGGCTCGCCGATCAGCACCGGGTTGTTCTTCGTCTTCCTGGAAAGGATCCGGACCACGTTCCGAATCTCTGTGTCCCGCCCGATCACCGGGTCCAGCTCCTGTTTCCTGGCCCGCTCCACCAGGTCGGTGCCGTATTTCGCCAGCGTGTCATAGGTGGCCTCCGGATTGTCACTGGTCACCCGCTGGTTTCCCCGGACCGTGGAGAGGGCCTGCAAAAACCGCTCCCTGGTGATGCCGAACTCCGTAAACAACGCCTTCAACGCTCCGTTGGGATATTTTAACAGGGCCAGGAACAGATGCTCCACGGACACGTACTCGTCCCCCATCTGCTTCGCCTCATCCTCGGCGCTTACCAGCACCTTGTTTAATGCCTGGCTCACATAGAGTTTCACATCGCCGGACACCTTGGGCTTTCGGTTTAAAGCCTCCTCCACCCGGTCCGCAAAATACTCCGGCTGAATCTCCATCTTGACGATCATCTTTTTGATCAGGCTGTCTTCCAGAGACAAAAGCCCGGCCAGCAAATGCTCCTGGTCGATCTCCTGATTCCCATATTCCGAAGCCAGCCTCTCACAGTCCTGCACCGCCTGCAGGGAATTCTGCGTGAATTTATTGATATTCATAAAGACACCTCCTGCGCCACTTATTGTTCTATTTGTAATATAACAATCATTTCATCCTGTATGATAGCACAGGAAATTAGCACTGTCAAGGGGCGAGTGCTAATTTTCTTTCAGTGATCCATGCCTCTGCACGGCCTCGGCGGCCGCACCGGCGCTTCTTGCCCTCACATCCGAATCCGGAAGGTTTTCGGAGCAAACCGGTACACGAGAACGCTCGCCGCAATGCAGTAGAGCACACAGAATGCGATCATCAGGAGCCCGAAAAAGAGAATCGGGAGCTTCACCTGAATCATCGCAAAGCTCACAAGATACGTAACCCAGGTGATCAACTTGTAGGTGCCGCTCTTAAGCTCCGTCCCGGCATTGTAGGGCTGGAGCAGATAATAAAGCGTCAGGTAATGGACCGAAAAAAAGATGCTCATGGAGACCACCGACACAAACAGGATCCCATAATCCAGAGGAGAATCCGTCCCGCCGGAGGCAAACAGCAGAAGCGCGAGTCCCGCCCCCATCCCCGCCCCCGGAAGGAGATTCACCTTGATGATCTCCCTGAGGCGGATCTGGAACAGCTTCAGAATAAACCTCGGCCGTTTGTAAAAAGAATAGGTGAGCAAACTGTGGTCACAGTTGAGGAACAGAGCCGTCGTAAAGCCGGTCCCCCGGTTGAGGAAATACATGATGAACACAAAATAGGGCAGCGACGTCACCAGAAGCTCATTGATCCCTGTCCGAAACTCCGGTACGAACCGAAAAGCGATCAGGCACCCCGCCACAGCCACAAGCTCCGCGAGGGCGAGGCGCTTCGCCGACCTCCAGAGAATTTTCTTATGCCGCCGGACAAACAGC
>CAJUOF010000094.1 GCA_910587905.1 uncultured Lachnospiraceae bacterium | reverse complement strand
CTGGAGTTCAGACGTGTGCTCTTCCGATCTCCTCGGAAGAGCATCTGCAGCTTCGTGTTCTTGAAGCCGTCCTTTAACTTTCTCAGTCTCTCCCAGGGATCTTCCTTCAGGAAGCGGAGGCAGGAATCAAAGGTGGCTCCGCCCCAGCACTCCACGGCGTGATAGCCGATCTTATCCATCTTGTCCACGATGGGCAGCATCTGCTCCGTGGTCATTCTCGTTGCGATCAGACTCTGGTGAGCGTCACGCAGTATGGTCTCGGTAATTTTTACCGGTCTTTTTTCAACCTGTGACATGTTAATTCCTCCTGTCTTCTATATCATAGGCGACGGCAACAGCCTTTGCCGCCACGTCATTATTTCACGCCGAACACAGCCATAAACGTACCGGCAGCCACAGCCGTACCGATCACGCCGGCCACGTTGGGACCCATGGCATGCATCAGCAGGAAATTGGTCGGATCTGCCTCCGCACCCACCTTCTGGGACACGCGGGCCGCCATGGGAACGGCCGACACGCCGGCCGAGCCGATCAGAGGATTGATCTTGCCGCCGGAGAGCTTGCTCATCAGCTTTCCGAAGAGAACGCCGACTGCGGTGCCGAAGGCGAAAGCCACAAGGCCCAGAACCACGATCTTGATGGTGGCAAAATTCAAAAACGCCTCTGCGCTGGTGGTGGCTCCCACGGAAGTGCCGAGGAGGATAACCACGATATACATCATCGCATTGGAAGCCGTCTCCGTGAGCTGTCTCACCACGCCGGACTCCTTAAAGAGGTTGCCGAGCATCAGCATACCGACCAGGGGAGCCGTGGAGGGCAGGATCATACAGACAACGATAGTGACGATCACCGGGAAGAGGATCCTCTCCAGCTTGGAAACCGGGCGGAGCTGTTCCATCTTGATCTTCCGCTCCTTCTCCGTGGTCAGCGCCTTCATAATAGGCGGCTGGATGATCGGAACCAGGGACATATAGGAATAAGCCGCCACGGCGATGGGTCCTAAAATCTGCTGCTGTCCCAGCTTGTTGGCCAAGAAGATGGATGTGGGGCCGTCTGCACCGCCGATGATGGCGATGGCCGCTGATTCCATCCCGTTGAAGCCCATCAGCATAGCGCCGATATAGGCCGCATAAATACCGAACTGAGCCGCCGCTCCGAGGAGGAAGCTCTTCGGATTGGCGATCAGCGGGCCGAAGTCCGTCTGGGCACCCACGCCCATGAAGATCAGGCAGGGCAGGATGGCCCACTCGTCCAGCTGGAAGAAATACCAGAGCACGCCGCCGGCCTGCTCCACGCCGTCCACCACCGTCGGCTCCGCCATGATCTGAGGGTAAATATTTACAAGTAACATGCCGAAGGCGATGGGCGTCAAGAGAAGCGGCTCAAAGCCCTTGGCGATTGCCAGGTAAAGGAACACGCAGGCGACCACGATCATCAGGTAGTTTCCCCAGGTGAGGCTGAAAAACGCAGTCTGCTCCAGCAGGTTCCCCAACGTATCTAATATATTCATTGCGCTACCTCCCATTTCGCATTGTAAATAAGTTTCGATTTCCCTATGCACCCGTACATGAGTTTCCTTATGCACCCGTGTGCAATTGCAGGGAAAACCATTTCCCTGCCTGCTGCGCCGGGTGCATGTTGCGACGCCACGCTAGTCCTTTAGGGCGATAGCAACTAATCTCCTTATGCACCCGTGTGCATAATACAATGGAAATGAGTGTTAGTTCAGAGTTGCGAGCACTGCGCCCGCCGCAATCTCCTGGCCCACGGTTACGTCAATGCTGGCCACGGTGCCGTCCTCGGGAGCAACCACCGGGATCTCCATCTTCATGGCCTCGATGATGACCACCGGATCGCCGGCCTTCATCGCCTGACCCACGGAAGCCTCGATCTTAAAGACCTTGCCTGCCGCACCGGCCTTCACCTGGATGCTGCCGGCCCCTGCCGCGGGAGCTGCCGCCTTGGGTGCTGCTTTGGGAGCCGCCTTCGGTGCCGCCTTGGGAGCTGCTGCCACAGGTGCGCTTCCCGCTCCTGCCTCTTCTACGGTTACGTCATAAGCCACGCCATTCACTGTGATTGTATAATTCTTCATTCTAGTTTCCTCCTTCTTGTCCGTCTTCTCAGGACATACAGGTACACCCCTTGGGTGTTTCCTCCTGAAAGATACCTGTTTACCAATTTCTGTTTTTTGCTCTCTTGATGGAACGCACCACAAAACCGTCCGTGGACGAACTTCCCATGGAAGCCGCCACCGCCGCAGTGATCACTGCGACCAGTTCTAAATCATCCGTCTCCTCTTCTTCTATCACGGGCGCTGCCTGTGCGGGAGCCGGTGCGGGCGCCGCAGGCGCTTCCTTTTCCTTCCCTTTCCCTTCAATGGAACGAACCGCCTTGCTCATCAGCATGATCACGAAAATAATGATGATCAGCACCACGAACACGGTCCCCATACCCAGCAGGGTATTGGAAAGAGCATTTAAGAATACATTGCTTAAGCTCATATGGTCACCTCATTTTTTCCTCTATTTGGCAGGTCTTGCACCTGCCATAAAGGTAGATATGAAAGCTCGCTTTCATACTTATACTGTGCCGTGCTTCTTTGCGGGACGCTCGTCTCTCTTGGTGAAGAGCATCTCGAAGGCCCCGATCACATATTTTCTGGTATCCTGTGCGTCGATGATATTGTCCACATAGCCCCTCTTCGCCGCAGACAGGGCACTTTCTTGAAGCTCGGCATAAGCCTTCGTCTTCTCCGAAAGAAGAGCGGCGCCATCCTCCGCCTTCTCAATCTCGTCGGCGTAAATGATCCGGGCCGCACTCTTAGCGTCCATCATGCCGATGGAGGCAGAGGGCCATGCGAATACCATGTCGGCGCCGATGGATTTGCTGTTCATGGCAACATATGCGCTGCCGTAAGCCTCCCCGACGATCACGTTGACCTTGGGCACGGTTGCGTCCGCAAAGGCATAAGTCATCTTGGCTGCGGATTTTGCGATCTTTCTCTCCTGGTGCTTGTTGGCCTTATAGCCCTTTACGTTGGTGAGGGTCAGAACGGGAATCCCGAATGCATCACAGAACTCCACAAACTCAGCCGCCTTCTCGCAGCCTGCGCTGGTCAGGGTACCGTCAAAGGTCTCCGTCACGTTTCCGTCCTCGTCGCAGAGCTCCGAGCGGTTCGCCACCGCACCCACGGTGCTCCCGTTCAGGCGGATGAAGCCGGTGACCATCTCCTTCGCATATGCTCTCTTCGTCTCAAAGAAGAAATTGTCGTCTGAAATCATGGACAGGGCGATGGAGGTATCTCCTGTGCAGTTTTCCAGTCCTTCACATACACGGTTCAGATCGTCCGTACATTCTCCGTAGGACAGGTCGTCTTCATTGTTGGCCGGCAAAACGGAAACCAAGGCCTTGATCTCCTCAAAGAGCTCCGCCTCGGAAGCGGCCACGTCCACGGAGCCGACCTTCTCGCTCTGATATGCTGCGGAGGCCGTGTCGCACTTGGCAGTGGTATTTCCGTCCAGGGCATTGGGAGCGTTCACAAACAGCTTCGCCTGCTCCTTCTCCATAAAGGTGAAATCCGTCAGTGCGGGAACCATCCCCATGCCGCCGCCGCAGGTGCCGAACACGGCCGTGATCTGCGGGATGACGCCGGAAGCGTCCGCCTGATTCTTATAAAGCTCGCCGAAAGCCTGGAGGGCGTCGGTTCCCTCCTGAAGCCTCAGCCCGGCGCAGTCGATCAGACCGATGATGGGGGCGCCCATCCTCATGGCCAGGGCATAGACAGCGGAAATTTTCTTTGCATGCATCTCACCCATGGAGCCGCCCAGCACGGAGGCATCCTGACTGTACACGTACACCAATTTTTCGTCGATGGTGCCGTAGCCGGTAATCACGCCGTCCGCCGGAGTTTCCTTGTCCGCCAGATTGAAATCGGTGCTCCTTGCAGTCACATAGCTCCCGATTTCCACAAAACTCTGAGCGTCCAGTAAGCCGGCGATTCTCTCGCTTGCTTTTCCTGTAGATAAATTACTCATTTTGCAGTCCTCCATTTTCATTACGTAGTATCCGGAAAAACGTGCCGATGCGTAAAATATCCTTCCCGACGGCGCTTTTTTCGGATTTATAAAAAGTAAAACCAATTTCTGCCGATTATAATTATAGCCCATAGACAATTAATTATCAAGGATATTTTAAGAATTTCGACGGTATTTTCAGCAGTTTTTTCCGTCACCCTCCGGGCCGGTCTCTGCGGCATGGCCGTCTTTCGATTTTCTCACTGTGATTTTTAGAGCGGAAAGTCCCGGGAACCTCTGAGAAGACTCAGAAAGTCCCGGGACCATGTCGTTCACCCTCCCTGTCACAGGGCATTTTCAAAACTTGCCATTTTCAAGGCTTGCTCTTCTCGAAGCTTTCCATCCTCAGGGCTTGCTCTTTTGCGTTCTGCGCTTCCAAAGCAGCATGACAAGGCTGCCAAGCGATGCGGCCGCCAGGGCCGTCCAAGGACCGGCGCCGCCCGACGTATCCCCGGTCGGGGCGGACCGATGCGGCCGGGTCCCGGAAGAACCCGTCGGAGACTTCCCCGGCCCGTCCGGTTTCCCGGACTCCTCCGAAGATGCTTTCCGGACGTAGCGCAGGATGATGATCTGTTCGCCGTTTTCCGTGGCGGTGACATAGGTCTTTCCGGTCTCGGGCTCATACTCCTGCCCTCCGGACCAGACGCCGTAGGCGTCTTCGGTGTAGGTGTATGTTCTGCCCCCGTACTCGGGCTGCTTAGCCACATTACTCTGGTCGTACCTTTGGCCATCGGATCCAGGCTCCCGGCCGACCTCGCTCCTGCCCTCCAGGCTCCAGCCCCCGCCGGCATCCTCCAGGTAGTATTCGTGAACCACCCGGTAGCCATAGTCGGTACCGGGAGACTCCGGAGTATCCACGTCACGGTAATAGCGCAGGATGATGATCTGGTCACCTGCCAGGGTGGAGGCGGCCCATTCCATGTTGGCCATATGGCTGTAACGGCTTTCCGACTCGGTGTTTCCGTAGACCGCATCCAAGTACTGATAGCCGTACTCGGTCTGGGTGCCCTCCGGTGCCCAGATATTCCGTCTGGCCACCTCATCGCCCCTGTGAGGGGAACCTAAGGGGGCCGTGATGGTCTCAATGGTACGTGCGCCCTCGAAGGTGTAGGCGTACCCGTCGCCGCCGCTCAGCGTGCCGGCAAAGGAGGAATCTCCCCCGCTTCCCTCGGCATCGCCCTCCGCCGGCATGATCTCATCCGAGATCCGGTCGTCCCCGTCCTCCGCAAGCCGGGCGTCGGCCAGACTGCCGCCGCTCCGGTTCCCGGCAAGCGTGATTTCAGCCGGGGCGCTTCCGCTCTCGTCCCCCGCAGACGTGGTCTCGGCCGGAGCGCTTCCGCTCTCATCCCCGGCAGACGGTGTTTCGGCCGGGCTACTTGCGCTCTCGTCCCCTGCGGGCGTGGTTTCGGCCGGGGCGCTTCCGCTCTCGCTCTCTGCCGGCGTGGTCTCGACCGGAACGCTTGCGCTCTCGTCCCCGGCGGACGTGGTCTCGACCGGGGCGCTTCCGCCCTCAGCCCCCGCAGGCGAAGTTTCAACCGGGGCGTTTCTGCCCTCCTGTTCTGCGGACATGGTCTCGGCCGGAGCGCTTCCGCTCCCGTCCCCGGCGGCGGGAAGATCGGCCGGGACGCTTCCGCTCTCGTCCCCCGCAGGCGTGGTTTCGGCCGGGTTACTTCCACTCTCATCCTCTGCGGGCGTGGTTTCGGCCGGAGCGGCGCCGGACTCCGTGGAGGTGGCAGCGGAATCCATACCAGACTGGTCGGCATCCGAAGAATCGCCGGCGCCCTGCCTGGAGACGGGTGCCGCAGTCAAAGCCTGGCCGGCGCCGGATTCCGGCTCCTCAGACAAAGCCTCCTCCGCAAGGCCGCCGTCCCCGCTCCCGGAATCCTCCACTGCTCCTTCCTGGTTCTCCAGCTTTTCCCGGAAATAGTACTCGTGGACGACCTTGTAGGTGCCGTTGGTCACCACCGGGTCTTCCTCACGGTAATAGCGCAGGATGATGATCTGCTTGCCGTCCTCGGTGGCAACGACGCTGTCGCCGTCGCTGTTGGGATAGTATCGCTGCTGTGCGTCGGGTTTACTTGTGGCCATTCCCTCGATCAGTGCGGCATTCGTGTCATGGGGATCGTCCGCCAAGACGCCGCAGGTGGGGCGGTTGTTGTGGACGTAATGGTACGTCTGGTCTTCACCTTCCGGTCTGTAATTCGGCACCAGCGGAATATTTTTGGCCGGGTAGGACAGTCCCAGCTGGCCGGTCGCCTCCTGAATGTCGCTGGTTCCCTCCCAGGCGACGGTGCCGTCCCTGTTTCGGTGATAATACACGTGGACATACTTATAGCTGCCCTTCTGGTTCTGTGGCAGTACCCGGAAATAGCGCAGAATGATGATCTGGGATTTATCCTTGTCAACTCCGATAGACTTATTCCCGGTCAAAGTTGCATCCACACTGTAAGAAATCGGTGTTCCGGTCCGCTTTTCGATACTCTGGTTCGAAGGGCGCAGACCGTCCACACTGCTCCTGCCGGCCGTCTTCCCCTCATTCGCATAGCCATAACCGTTGTTGTCCGGCATATAGGCGTAGGAGTAGGTCTGTTTTTCCCCGTCCGCGCCAGTGAAGGTAAAGGCCGGCTCCTTGGTGACATCGACAGAGCCATAAGTCTCCTGATCGTTATCCCGGCCGCCCACCGTCGTCACCGGGCTGCAGCCCTCGTAGCTGTATTTGTCTTCGTCCCCGTTTTTCAGGTAATACTCATGGACATAGCGGTAGCCATAGTTTCCCTCCGTGAACACATTTGTAAAGGTCACGGTGGCCGATTGGGCAGAGGGGACCTCCGCATGGACCTGGGTACTGTCGCTGCAGGTCAGCTGGAAGACCTCGGTCATGTCATCCGTGGGCGTAATCTTGTATTCGCCCTCCGGGAGGACGATACCGCCGCTGCTCTCCCCCGCCTTGAGGGTCACGGTCCGTGGCGTAAAGGGAGTGGGCAGTTCTTTTCCTCCGGTCCGCTCCACCTTGAAGGTATAGGTCCGGCCGCCGTCATTGACAGCCGTAGGCTTCGTGATGGTCAGGGCACGGTCGCCCATCGTCACCAGGTCAAAGGACGTCCCCGCCTCCGTGGAGCCGAAGGGATCGCCGGAAATCTCCATCTGGAAGCCGTCCGGCTGGTCCAGGTTCACCGTCTCTCTGACGAAGTAGCTTCCCGCCTCCAGCCCCTCGAGCTTCCCGGTCTCGCCCGGTTTCAGCGTCAGCGTCCCCACCGCCGGCCCGCCCGCATCCTTCCGGACCGTGTAGGTGTAAGTGATCCTGTCGGCACCGATATCGGCAGACGTGACCGTCGGTGCGGTGATCTCCATCCAGCCACGGTCGTCCACGGTGGCGGTGTAATCGATATTGTCGTAGTCTTTGGTTTCGGTTTTCGTGGTCCTCGTATGCTCGGTCCACCGCAGCAGACAGTATCCGCCTTTGTTGGCCGCCGTCTCGCCCACACCGAAGGCCAGTCTCTGACTTCCGCTTCCCGGGATGATCGTATCATTTAAGGTGTAATAGTAATTGCCCTTGCGGTTGGAGGCGCTATAGCCCAGGCGTTTCGTCGTTCCGTCCGCCTGAAGGAAATCGGCGATATAGCGCACATTGTACAGGCTCGTCTCAGGAAGCATTCTCCCCGCCGCATTATACATGGGCCCGTACCGGAAACCGTCCACATAGTCGCCGCCCATGGTGACATAATATCTGGTAATCGTCTTGCCCTGTGCGGTAAAGCTTGTGAATTTAGCGGACTTGTTGTCCTCTGTCGTCTTCGGCACCCTCACCTTGAACTTGGTGGGTGCGCCGGAAAAGGTGTACTCCGTCACCTCGTACCTGCCCCGGGGCAGGTTTGTGACCGAGTAGCGCCCTCCCGAGGCGACGGCCTGGGTGGTCCGGTCCTCGAAGGTCTCCGCACCGGCCGGGGCGCTGACCCGCTTGATCGTATAATAATGCTGATCGCCATCGTTCTGCGTGCCCCCGGCAGTAATGACCAGCTTCCCGGGCTTGCTGTTGATGTAGAACTCCCCGGTCTTTCCCGCCGGGACGTCCTTCGTCCGGGGCCCGAGCTGGATCTTGTAGCCGGACACGGCCAGATCCTCAATGGTGTAGCGGCCCGCCGCAAGTCCGGTATAATTGTATGTATCGCCAGGCTTCAGCGTCACCACCGTGTCCGGCATCTTTGTCCAAGGTTGTGGCTTGGCCACCTTGTCGTCGGTCCAGGGCCACTCGTGCTTTATGAGGAAGGTGGAGGTGGCAGTGACCGCTTCCTCCACCAGGGTTCCATTCTTATAGACCATTTTCGTCGTCGGCCGGGAGAGGGTGATCTTGCCGTTGCTGTTCAGGTCAGATCGGAAGAGCGTCGTG
>CAJUOF010000093.1 GCA_910587905.1 uncultured Lachnospiraceae bacterium | reverse complement strand
GTTTTTTTTCAAGCAGAAGACGGCATACGAGATTCGGTTACGTGACTGGAGTTCAGACGTGTGCTCTTCCGATCTTACTGATATACATAAAACGGCGTGTAAAAATGAGGAATCCTGGCCCATTCCATGGCGATCTCCTCGTCAATCACGATCCCGTCCCCGAAGTAATCTTTGTTGAGCCCCCCGTACAGCCCGCAGAGCACATCCGCCGTCAGCACCTCACCGTCCTGGCTCTTTTCATGGGCCAGTTTCTCAAACTCCGCAAACATGGTCTGTCTGAACACCGTTCCTTTGAAGCCATCCAGGAAATGATTGAGGATAAAGGCCCTCTCGCTTTTATCCTTCGCATGCTCCAGAAGATAATGATTCAGCAGACATTCATTGCAGGTGGACGCCACCTCCGCCACAAAGATCTTGTACTGGGCATTGGAAAAGGTCTGGTTCTCGTTGGAAAACCAGGAATGCATGGCGTGCCCCATCTCATGGGCCAAGGTGAACACGTTATCCAAAGTACTCTGGTAAGACATCAGGACGTAAGGATGGACCCCGTAAGGGCCGCTGCAATAGGCGCCGCTGCGCTTTCCCTCGTTTTCCATAAAGTCGATCCACCGGCCATCAAGTCCTTTCCGGAATGCCGCCAGATACTCCTCCCCCATGGGTTTCAGAGCTTTAAGAATCAGCTCCTTCGCTTCCTCATAAGGGATATGGAGACTGACGTCCGGCACGATGGGCGTGTAAAGATCGTACATGTGGAGTTCCTCCACCCCAAGCATCCTCTTCCTCAGGGCCACGTAGCGGAACATGAGCGGCATGGACTCCCGAACCGTGTCAACGAGCGTGTCATAAACCGTCTCCGGCACATTGGCGTCCGCCAGGTAATAGGCCCTGGCCGAAGGGAAATTTCTGGCCTTCGCATAAAAATAAGCCTGTTTCACATTGGCTGCAAAAGCCGCTGCCAGCGTATTCCTATGCCGGCCGAAGGTCTCATACATGGCCAAAAAAGCATCCCGGCGCACCCTCCTCACCCGGCTCTCCAAAAAGGTCACATAGCGGCCGTGGGTCAGCGCCGTCTCTTCCCCCTGCTCGTTTTTCACCGCAGGGAACTTCGTGTCCGCATTGTTGAACATCTTGAAGATCTGAGAGGGGCCGTCCGCCACCTCCATGGCATCGGCCAAAAGCCGTTCCACCTCTGGGCTCCTGGTATGGTCCCGCTCTCTGAGGATCACATCCAAAGTCCGCTCAAAGCTCCCGTCCCCGGCTCCCTCCCTGCGAAACCCGGAAAGCCTCTCCGCCGGAATCGCCAGAATCTCCGAAGTCAGAAACGAAGACGCCGCCGAAGCCTCGCTGTAAAGGCTTGCCGCCCGGCCCAAAAGCTTCTGATAGACCGGGTTCCCCGTGTCCACATCCGACCGCAGGTGGGCATAGCCGTAGAGCTTGTCGATGGCCGCTCCCACCTCCTCGTCAAACTGCAGGCACCCGTAAAGCATCTTGGCCGAATCACCGAGATGCCCGCGAAACCTTTCATAGGAAGAAAGCTCCCCCTTTACCCGGCAAAATTCCGCTTCCCATGCCTCATCGGACGGAAAAATGTCCTCCGTAGCCCAGGTATACGCTACAGGCACGTCCACTCTCTTTCTGATTATATTCTCATGATCCATAAGTTATTCCCTCCTTCTCTTTAAAAACGAAAACTTTGTTTCCGCCATGGTAATCGCCACAAAGATCAATACACATCCCACCGTCATTCGCACTGTCAGATATTCCTCCAGAAAGATCATCGAAAACAGCACGCCAAACACCGATTCCAGAGAGAGGAACAGGGAAGCCGAGGTGGGTGTCGTATACTTTTGGCACACATTCTGCAAAAGAAAGGCCACCATGGTGCTCCCAAACCCCAGGTACAGCATGCCCGACAGATGTTTCCAGGCAAAGACCGCCACCGGAAAGCCGCCGTCAAAAAGCGGGGCCGCCAGCCAGGAGATGACCGCCGCCATCCCGATCTGAAGAATGGTCAGGATGATGGGATCATGGGTCTCCGTATATTGATCAATGTAAACCATGTGAATGGCATAGCCGAAGCCGCAGACAATGGTCAGGATGTCGCCGATGTTGACGGTCAGGTCTCCCTGGAGAGACAGAAGCCCGATCCCCGCCACCGCCAGGAATGCCGCCGCCACGCAGTATCCGTCCGGCTTCTTCTTGTTGATCGCCCAGTGGAGAAAGGGCACGATCACCACGTAAATGGTGGTGAGGAATGCATTTTTCCCGGCAGTCGTATACTGAATTCCCACCGTCTGAAAAAAATAACTGATAAAGAGCCAGAATCCCAGGAAACCGCCGCAGACAAGGTCGCTCCTCGTAATCCTGGGCAGCTTTTTGCAAAACACCAGCGAAAGCCCCACAAAGGCTATTGTAAACCGAAAGGCCAGCATATATACCGGCGGCACGGCATCCACCGAATCCTTCACCACCACAAAGGCAAATCCCCAGATCAGCGCCGTGAAAGCCATGCCCACATTGGCCAGCCATAGGATATTCTTTTTACCTTTCTTCCTCTCTATATTCTTTGCCATATTCTTTCCCGTATTTCTCCTCGCATTTTTGTCTTTCCTTTTCCACATCCGTATATCGTTCTTTGCTTCTCGCCAAATTTCTCCCTGTCTGTGCACATCTGATTATAGCTTTCTCTCCATCTCCTTGTCAACACTTCCGGCCAGAGATCCCTTTCCAAAATCCTCCGCCCATGTTACACTTAGGGTATACCCAGAGTCGACAACATCTGCCGTGAATACTGCGGCCGCACGGAGGAATCGCCTATGACCGACCATATCTGCCATACCTTAACACAAACTGCCATCAGCCAGATTGAATCGCTCCATGCCGCCTGCCAGAACAGGGTTTCCGGTCCCTGCCTCCTGGGACTCCTCCTCCCTGAGGCAGGCGTCAGGGAAGAGGACACTTTTTACGCCCTCTATTATATAGAAGAAACACCAGTCAGTTTCCTCTCCTGTTTCTGTCCGAATGGAAAAACCTGCGAGATTTCCGGCTTCACCTCCCCTTCCTTTCGGAACCAGGGCTTCTTTTCCTGCCTTTTCAATGGGGCGAAAAAAGAGGCGGAGCGCCTCTTTGGAGATGTCACGTTTTCTTTTCAGTGCCTTGCCGAAGATCCGGACACGGCCGCCTTCTGCAGGACTCGGGGCCTTTCCTTTTCTCATTCGGAATGCATCATGGAGAAGGCATGGCTGGGAATGCAGCCCTCCGGCCTCGGCGGGGCTATTGCAAAGACTTCGTCTCCGTCCACCTCCTGCGTATCCCTCCGGCCTTCCGCCGACAGGACACTTTTGGCAAAGCTTCATGGAAAAGCCTTCGGCTGCCCCGCGGCATTCTCCGCAGACTATGTAAATACCGTTCTGGCAGACCCCGGCACCGTCTCCCATCTGATTCTCGCAGACGGGAAAACCGTAGGGCTTTTGCATCTCACCTTTTCAGAAGCCACAGACAGATCTCCGGCAAACCCTGGACAACGGGCCGTTTACCTGATGGGCCTCGGCATCCTGCCGGAATTTCGCAGGCAGGGATTCGCCGAGGCCGCCCTACAGGCCATATTCACCCGGCTCCGGAAGGGTTCCAGGCTCACCCTGCAGGTCTCCACTTTAAATACGGCCGCCTTCCGGCTCTATGAAAAGCTTGGGTTTGAGGTCTCCTCCCGTTTGGATTACTATGCCGGTTCCGAGCCCTCTGGACATTTAAAATAAATGCATGGTTTCATACAGACTTTTATATTTTTCATATTTCCGCTCGTAATAATCCTGTTTGGAGGCGTCCGGCCGGAATACCTTTGCGGTTTTGACCACCCGGCCTGCTGCTTCCTCCAACGAACCATAGGCTCCGTCCGCCACGGCGGAAAGGAGCATGCATCCCAATGTCCCCGTCTCCTCCGACTGTACCGTCACCACTTCCATTCCGAACAGATCCGCCCGCATCTGAAGGGTCACATCCGACCTGGCTCCGCCGCCGGTACAGATCATCCTTTCGATCTCCACCCCCAGCTTTTTCACCAGATCATAGGACAGCTTCATCTGAAACGCCACCCCCTCCAGGACGGCCAGATAAATTTCTTCCGGCCTCGTGTGGATCGTAAGACCGGTCACGGTCCCAGAAACATTGCAGTTGATGTCCGGATTTCCTGATGAGCCAAACTGGGGGAGCACCAGGACCTCCGTGGAAAGCCCTCGAATCCGTTCCTCCATATGGGCAAAAAAACTCTCCCCCCGCTCCTCACATTCCTTTGCGATCCCGCCAAAGATCGTATCCCTGCACCAGTTTTTGAGAACACCGCAGGTGGTCACCTCCAGGCTGGTCAGATACCGGTTCCCCAACACGTAAGGCACGCAGGTGAAGTCATGGTCGATCATGTACCGCGGGTCGCCCATGTCCGGAAGCATCAGAAACATAAATTCACAGGTTCCCATGCCGCACTCTCCCACGCGAGGGTCATTTAACCCAGATCGGAAGAGCGTCGTGTAGGGAAAGAGTGTAG
>CAJUOF010000092.1 GCA_910587905.1 uncultured Lachnospiraceae bacterium | reverse complement strand
CTCTTTGATCCAGTCATTCATTGGGGTTCCTCCTGAAAATTCATCGCTTTGGCAAAGGTTTTAGGGAATTCCGCCAGGCTGGCCAGTTCCAGGAACCTGGTCCTCGTGGTCAGCTTTTGGGTGAGGGGAAGCAGGGCCTGGTCGCAGGCCAGCATTTTTGCTCCGCTCCCAGCGGCATTGCCCACCGTTACGATCTTGTTGCAAAGTTCATGGGGCAAGAGACCGATGCGGCAAGCGCTTTTGGGGGTGAGGTAGTTTCCGAACGCACCGGCCAGCAGAACTCTTTGGATGTCACGGATATCTGCCCCGAGCTGCTTTGCCATCAGGGAAATGCCCGCATAGACTGCCCCTTTTGCAAGCTGCACCTGCCGGATGTCTTCCTGCGTAAGAAAAATCTTTTCGGTGAGTGGAAACGTATGGGATTCGTTCCGGATGCGCCCCCGTTTGTTCAGAAGGCCCATGTTTAATCCTGTGGCAACTGCGTCAATGATGCCGGAACCGCAGATGCCCTTAGCCTCCCCGCCGCCGATCACGGAATAGGTCACTGCCCCGTTTTCCAGCCATACGTGGTCAATCGCCCCGTCCGTACCTCGCATGCCGAACTGGATATTGGCTCCCTCCAGAGCCGGGCCGGCGGCAGTGGAGCAGGCGACCATCCGATCCCTGTTGCCGAGGACCATCTCCCCGTTGGTGCCGATATCCACCATCAGGGTGAGTTCTTCCCTCTGGTAAAGCCTTGTAGAGAGGATACATCCCATGGTATCGGCACCGATGTAACCGGAGATATCTGGAATTACCAACAGTTCGGCATGGGGGCAGACAGGCAGATAATCTGCGCAGGGGATGTGCTTTGCCTCGGTCAGTACCGGGGCGAAAGGGACGCCGGCCAAATTCTTCGGGGAGATTCCCAGAAATAGCTGCTGCATCGCCGGATTTCCCACCACGGACACGACACCGATTTCTTCCGGCAGGATTCCCGCATTGCGGCATACCGCCTGGATCCGTGCGGTCATTCCCCGGCGGATTGCGTCTGTCTGCTGTTCCAGTTCGCCGCACAGTGCGGACTGGATCCTGGAAACCACATCTGCGCCGAAGGCCGTCTGCGGGTTTCGCATACTGCTGCGGGCCAATTCCGTTCCGTTTGCCGGGTCCAGAAGAAAGCAGACCACGGAAGTGGTGCCAATGTCGAAGGCGAGCAGATATCCGGGGCGGACAGGTCTCAGTTCCTCCTGTTCAGCCGGGATGCCCGCCTGCAGGACATTCAGCCCTGTATCTTCGGGGACCGTTACCGCCAGATCCCGTTCTACGGTTGTCTGGCAGGCCAGAACCTCTGCGCCGTCCACAAGAACCTTGCATTTTTTGCAGGTTCCGTTTCCTCCGCAGGGGGTATCTAAAAAGATGTGATTGTCCCGCAGGGCGGACATCAGGCTTTGGCCGGGGGGAACCTCCCGTGTGATGCCTGCCGGCAGGATCAGCAGCTTGTACATGGCGTTCACCTCACATATTGCGTGAAATAGAAGCTGCCCACAGGAAAAAATCTCCTGCAGGCAGAATTCTATCAACTGTTATGCACTCAGCTCGGAAGCCCAGTCGGTGCAGACCTTCACCGTTTTCTGGGGGCTGTATGCCCACTCGTCGGCGCCGATTGTCCTGGCGGCGTCTTCGGTGACGGGGCAGCCGCCGATGATGATCTTCACGTCATCCATTCCGGCCTCCTTGAATGCGGCGACGGTTTTCTTCATGGAGTCCAGGGCCAGCGTCAGAACACCGGACAGGGCAACGATGCGGATGTTCTCCGCTTTGGCCGTCTCTATGATTTTTTCGGGCGCCACGTCAATGCCCAGGTCTAAGACGTCAAAGCCTGCGGCCTCCAGCATGGAGCGGACAATGTTCTTGCCGATATCATGCAGGTCGTCCTTCACCGTGCAGATAATCATCTTGGATTTCACACCGGAGCCCTCGCCGGAGGCCAAGAAGGGTTTCAGAACCTCCACGGCGTCCGTCATGATTTCCCCGGCAAAGATCAGATCGCCGACAAAGTACTCTTCCTCCTCGAAGAGCTTGCCCACGGTGTTCATGCCGATCTGGCAGGCTTCCATGGCCTTGCCTGCTTCCTCTGCGGTTTCGACGGCTTCTAACTGTTCCCTTACGGCATCCTCATCCAAATCGCCCATGGCAGCGGCCAATTTTTCAAAATCAATCATAGGTCAAATCTCCTTTGCTATTTTTTCTTTCCAAACTTACCTTGACGGTAAGCACGGTTATACTTCCTACCGCCCTTGTCCTTGCCTCGGAGTGCTTCGCAGGCAAAGATTGTGCCCATCATATCCTGAGAACAGGGATCCATGATGGCACTGTCCAGCCCGGCGGCAATGGCGTAGGACATACAGTTCATGTTCACGTATTTTCTTGCGGGCATCTCAAAGCTAATGTTGGAAATCGCACCTGTCACCTTGACCTCGGGGGCGTAGGCGTGGATATTTTCAATGCAGTAGCAAAAATCCGTAAGGGCGTCCGGTTTGGTCGCCAGCGCCATGACGCAGGGGTCAATGTGGAGCTGATTCAGGGCTACACCGTACTTGTCCGCCTTGTCAATGATGCGTTTGGCGATTTCCACTTTTTTTGCGGGGTCGGCCGGAATGCCGTCCTGGTCACAGGTTAAGCCCACGACCTCCCAGGGAGTGCCGGCGATCAGAGGAAAGATGGTCTCACATTTGGTCCCTTCCTCGTTGACGGAATTCACCATGCCCGGCTTTTTTACATGTCCCTCTTCCAGAATCCGGGCCAGCAGGGCAGCGTTCGGCGAGTCGATGCACAAGGGTACGTCAGTGCAGCCCTGCATGAGGCCGATGAGCCACACCATGGTGTCGTATTCGACTTCCGTGGCCGTGGAGGGGGCGCAGTCCAAGAAGTTCGCCCCGGCTTTGGCCTGGGCCAGCGTCCGCTCCAGGATCAGGGCCTCGTTGCGCTCTGCGATCGCCTGCTTGACGGAGGGGATTGCCCCGTTGATTTTTTCACCGATGATGATCATGTCTTTTCTCCTTGTCTTTTACAGTCCTAAAAGGCCCCATTCCAGATCGGAAGAGCGTCGTG
>CAJUOF010000091.1 GCA_910587905.1 uncultured Lachnospiraceae bacterium | reverse complement strand
CACGCATCTGGATCATCATTTTTACGAGTCTTTGGGGCGGCGTCTTTTGCTGTACCGGACTGGCCTTTTTGGCACTGGATTTCACGACAGCCGAAATTGTCTCCCTGTTGATCAGCGTGCTCGGTATTGTTTATCAGATCGTGAGAACGGGGAGGGCGGGGAAAGAGGCGGCGGCAGTGCAGACCGCCCAGGCCCCCTGGCCGGTACGGCCGCAGTCATCCCAGCCTACACCGTGGCCCGGACAGCCGCAGTCATCCCGGCCCGTGCCGCAGTCCGGACAGCCGCAGCCGTCTCAGCCTGCGCCGTGGCCCGGGCAGGCGCAGATGGGCGCAGACGGGGAGGCTGCCGGGAAGCAGAGCACGGAAACGGTCTTATTCTGTACCCATTGTGGAAACAAATTAGGGGAAAACGATATCTTTTGCCCTGAATGCGGAAAAAAGGCCCGGTAGACTTGATTCTTTCTATTTGATTCATTCTATGTAGTGGGGAGCAACGTATGGAAACAGGCGAAAAGAAGGGCTACGGGAGGGAGATCCTCTATCATTACACAGATTACCAGGCGCTTGACGGCATTCTCCGCAATGCCGAGCTGCGGGTGAACAATGTCCTGAACATGAATGATGCGGCGGAGATGAGCCATTTTATGAGCAGCCTGTGCAGTGCAGTGGTAAAACGTCTGGAGTCGGAGGGGGATTTTTCACGGGCGGAGAAGGTCAGGAAGCTTTTTGAGGAGGAGCTCAAGAAGGAATTTTTCTATTCGGCTTATGCGGCCTGTTTTTCTCTGTACCGGGACGATGCGGCTCAGTGGGAACGGTACGGGAACCGGGGGCGTGGCGTATGTATTGCCTTTCGGGGAGAATTCCTGGAAAAGCTGGCGGTGGGAGAATTGTCCCTGCAGACGGTTTTTTATGAGGACGATATGACGGATCACCGTCTGGCGAAGGTTTTTTATCGGCTCTTGAAGCAGGAGACAGGGGTCCTTGAGAAAAGTGTTCTGATCAAGGTGGCCATGAAAAACGCCTGGATCCAGTCGGTGGTGTTTAAACATCCGTCCTTTTCCTCGGAGCGGGAGGTTCGTCTGGTCCTCTCGCCCTTCGGGAAAGAATATTTTGATGTAAAACCCTGTTACCATATTGCAAAGGAGCGGATCAAGAAATATTATCCGCTGGATCTTCGGGCCATGTGTGGGAAGGTCGGGATTGGACTGGAGGAGCTGGTGGAGGAGATCATCATCGGGCCGGAATCGACCCAGTCCGAGCCGATCATGCAGGACTATCTCAGAGATAACGGCTTAAAACGGCTGGCCGGGCGGGTTTCCCTGTCAAACTGCCCCCTGCGCAGACCGCCGGTGTGAGGAGGACGGATATGAGCGTATTAAAGTTGGCAGATGTATCGTACTACTATAACAAGAGAACCATGGTGCTTGATCAGATCAACACAGAGTTTGCGTGCGGAAAAATGTATGTGATCTTCGGCCCTTCCGGATGTGGAAAGACCACAATGCTTTCGCTGATCGGAGGATTGGATACTCCCAAGGAGGGGCATATCTGTTTTGAGGATCAGGACATCACTTCCATCGGTCTGGAAAAGCATCGTCAGCAGAACATCTCCTTTATTTTCCAGAATTATAATCTCATCGATTATATGACGCCGGAGGAAAATGTCAGGTTGACCGCAAAGGAGGAGGCGCTGCCGATTCTGGAAAAGCTTGGGCTCACCAGGGAAGAGTGTAAACGGAATGTGTTGAAGCTCTCCGGCGGCCAGCAGCAGCGCGTTGCGATCGCGAGGGCGCTTGCGTCCGGGAATCCTGTAATTTTGGCAGATGAGCCCACCGGAAATCTGGACGAGGAGACGGCGGAGGAGATCACGAAGCTGTTTCAGGAGACGGCTCATCAGTATAACCGCTGCGTGATCATCGTGTCCCACTCGGCGGAGGTAGCGAAACAGGCAGATGTGGTGCTGCAGTTGAAGCAGGGAAAATTGACACAGACGGAGATATCTGTTTGATTTGCCTGCAACGCAGAGGGAGTGAAGGGAGGGGGCTCTATGAATGCCGGAAGGCGCGCCATTCTTTATTTGAATCGAAGACGGAATAAATCGGTCCTTTTGTTTTTGCTCCTGTTTGTGATCACCCTTCTGATGCTCCTTTGCATCATAGTGGGGCGCGGGGCGGAGCAGGAGATGCAGAACCTGTACGAAACCATGGGAGGTTATTTTAAGATCGAGACGAATTTCGAGCATCCTCCTTACAAGCATGTGGAAGATTCGCTTGTGGCTCAGATCATGGAAGAATATGACGTGCAGGGTGTAAACGGCGTCGATACGGTCTATGGCATGGCCGAGGAACTGACCCTGCTTCCCGGACGCTTTACCATGGAGGGCGACGAGAAGGCAAAGCTGGCCCGCGTCATCGGGAATACGGATACCGCCTGGAACGAATACTTCATGCTGGAATCCCTGAAGCTTGTGGACGGAAGACACATTGCAGGGACGGATCAGGGGAAGGCCTTGATATCCGAAGAGCTGGCAGAAGCAAACGGGCTTTCCACAGGCGACCAGCTCTCTCTGTCTTATGATCCGGAAAGCTCCGGTGTCGTCTGGGAGGGAGAGACGGAGGTACATACCTTTGAGATCGTGGGAATCTTCCAGATCAAGTCGCGTCAAAATTCGGCGACTGGGAACACGGCAGAGTGCGATCTGCCGGAAAATTTTGTTTTTGTGGATACCATGAGTGTGAGGGAGATGATGGAAGAGGTCCTGGGACGGACGGTCACGGTCTACAGGGGCGGTGT
>CAJUOF010000090.1 GCA_910587905.1 uncultured Lachnospiraceae bacterium | reverse complement strand
TTTACACGCCGTTTTATGTATATCAGTATGCGACGGGCTTTTCGGCGGCGGTGGCTCTTTCGGAGCGGATCTTAAAGGGCGGGCCGGCGGCGGTGGAGGCTTACCTGGGCTTCTTAAAGGGCGGCTGCAGCAAGGATCCCATTGAACTTCTGGCGGACGCGGGAGTGGATATGCGGACGAAGGAGCCGGTGGAGGCCGCCATGAAAGCGTTCGAAAGGTCTCTCTCGGAGCTGGAAGAGCTGTTGGCCTGATACGGCGGGCACGGGAAGGCGGCGGCACGTCTTCTGTTTACATCTCCCAGGAGAAATTACGAAAAAGTTAAGAAATTATTTCTCTATTTTCCGGTGCCAGAATCGCAAAAATATGGTATGCTGTGACTGATGGAGGTGAGGCGGGAGCATGAACTTATATGAGGCAGTTTACAATAGAAAATCGGTGCGGCATTATAAGATGGAGCTCCTGCCCCAGGAGTTTTTTCGAAATTTGAGGAAGTTTGAGCAGGGACTTCAGTCCTTCGCCCCGGAAGTCCATTATTCCGTGGAGCTTGTGAATGCCATGGACGGAGAGGCACGGGTGAGGGGGATGTTCCATGTGAAAGCACCTTATTACCTGGTGTTTTTTTCGGAGCCGGGGAAGCACGCTATGGTCAATGCGGGTTATCTGCTGGAGCAGATCGTGCTCTATATGACGGGCCACGGGGTGGGGACCTGTTACCAAGGTGCGGCGAAGGCAGTGGGTCTTTCCGGGCCGGCAGGCATGGAGCCCGTCATGGTGGTAGCCTTTGGCTATGCGGACGAGAAGCTGCACCGGGAGTCCTTTCTGGCGAAGCGCCTGCCGCTCAAGGAACTCTGCGTGTTCAAGGAGGATTCCACCGAGGAACTCAGACTCATTCTTCAGGCGGCCAGACTGGCGCCTTCCGCTTTTAATCGGCAGCCCTGGCGGTTCGTTGTCTACCAGAGCCGGATCCACGTGTTTGCCAGGCAGGAACCATTTCCCTTGCGGGGGAAGGAGGGCATGCTTTGGATCGACATGGGGATTATGCTTTCTCATGTGGCTCTGGCGGCGGAAGAATGCTGGAGGGACATTGAGTTTGCCAGGAAGGAAACTCTGGCCGCCAAAGGGATGCGGAAGGGCCGGTATTTTATGAGTGTGCTTTTGAACTAAGACGTCTGCCAACATGCAAAAAAGGAAAGAAAAGTCTGAATATTAAAATTGGGAATAAAATTCGAAAAAAGTGTTGACAAAAACCGCTGTGCGTAGTATCATACTATTTGTTCGCAGAACAAAGCTAAACAAAAACAAAATAAGCGCGAGTGGCTCAGTGGTGGAGTATCGCCTTGCCAAGGCGAGGGTCGCGGGTTCGAATCCCGTCTCGCGCTCGATGAGAGAAGCTCAGTGATGACTGTGCTTCTTTTTTATGCACAGGGGCGCAAGAAGAAATTAGCCGCCTAGCGGCATGCGGCAGGATGCCCCCGCCTTTTGGCGGGGGTTTTGCTGTCTGTTATTTTTTTCCCAGCATGTCGGCCATTTTCCGGAGCATGTCGACCCGGGACTGTTCTTCCGGGCTCATGTGTTTTTTCAGCACCTCCAGCAGAAGGCCGGTCTCTGCATCGTTGAACTGGAGTCCCATGGCGTTGGCGTTTTTGTTGGCGGAGATCAGGAAGGGGAGCAGGGCGTCCAGGGGCTTGTTGCCGGATTCGGCCACCAGCTCTGACAGAAAGGCCAGTTTTTTTAAATCCATGTTTTTTAAGGAGGGATCGCTTTGCCAGCCGGTGTTTTTCTGGGAGGGAGGGGGAGTACTCTGCCCCTGGCTTTGAGAAGAGGCGGCCTGGCTGCCGGCTTCTTCCTGTCTGCGGCCGGTCGTCTGGGTGTTTGGCTCTGAAGCGGGGGGCTCGCCGGAGTTTCCAGAGCGCCCGGCCCCCTGGCCGGGATAGGGATTTCTGTAGGGATTGTGATAATTGTTCATGGAACGTTATGTCTCCTTTCCTGAAGGGATTTCTGCCGAATGGAACATGGCACTGTAGGAATCAAAGAGCGCCTGGTCTTCCGGACTCAGGGATTCCCGGATGCAGGCGCGGAAATCCGGCTTTTTGGCATTTTTGGCAGATGCGAACCGGGAGGAGGGGAGGCTGTCTGCCAGACTTGCGGCCGCCAGACCAGGAGCAGAGTCATCGTCTGCGGGGGCCGACGGTTCTTCTTCTGAAACCGTTTTAGTCCTTGTGGGCGCTTCCTCCTCGGCTCTCCGAGGTACGGGGCCGTCCTGCCATTCTGCGCCGGGCGAGGGTGTCTGGGTCATCTGCTCGTACATGCTGGAGAGCTGGATGGCTTGATTCAGCCGCTCAAACATTTTCTGCTGCTCCGGGCTCCCGTAATCTTTGATCTCGTTCCAGAACTCAAAAAATCCCTGCTTCGGTGCACTCTCCGGAGTGGAGCAGATATTTAAGAAGCCGGCATTTTCGGAGGAGATGAGGCGGAGCGTATTTTTAAGCTCCTGTACTTTGATCAGCACAGACAGGAGGCGCTTTGGCTGGGGAGGGAAATAGGCGAGTGCGGCTTTCGCCATCTGAAGGTCGTAGCTGCAGGTCATTTTGTCCAATTCTGTTGCCTTTAGGTCCATTTGCTCCAAAATGACACCTCATAGTTTTTGTCTGTTTAATGTATGCGGGAGCGGGCCGGGGTATGCATGGGACGGTGCCAAAGCGGAGTATGCGGCATAAGATGATAGAGAGATGGATGATTGTTGAAAACTCATTAGGAGGTCTTATGAAAACCAGACTGATCATTGACGAGGATTCTGTTTATGAGATAGATGAGGAGTGTAATGAGGCGAGAAAGGAGGATGAGAGGAGGGAGCAGGAGAAGAAAAAAGAGAGGGGAAGGAGAAAGAGATAAAGGGCGATCTGTTTGGCCGGAAGGTTTGCCGGGCAAACAGGAATTGAACTTTTGAAAGCCGGAAAATTTCGTGCTAAAATTATCTGTGCAGTAAATAGTAAGCGGTATCCTGCCGGTGTGAAAGGAACCGGAATGCCGTCAGATTTGTTTTATGGGGGGATTGACATGAAATTTCTGGTGAACCGAAAACTGGCTACCCGCATCAGTATTATCACTACGGTGATCACTTGTGCGGGCATGTTGCTTTTGTGGTTTGTGGTGTCGGGCCGCACGGCCGCCATGGTGGAGGGGAACATTACCAACCAGATGATCGACGCCGTAGAATCCAGGGCTTCGATCATCAATGATTATGTGGCTTCCGCGGAGGAGTATATGACGGCTTTTGCCCTTGGAAGCGAGGTCCGAGAGCTTCTTTTGGCTCCGGAAGATGCGGCGCTTTTGCAGAAAGGGCAGAAGTACACGGAGGATTTTGCCGCGGTCAAGGGGATTTTCGAGGGCCTTTATATCGCCACTCCGGAGACTTATGTCTTGACCCATACTTCGAAAGATGCCGTCGGGATGACCACCCGGAGCGGGGATTCGCTGGAGGAGTTTCGCAGCACCATTTTGGCCGGGTCCCGGCTGACGAATCTGGGGATCATGAAATCGCCGGGAACCGGAAGTATGATCCTTTCCATGTATTTTCCGTTGTTTGACGGGGAGGAATGCATCGGCTACGTGGGGGCCGGCGTTTATGCCGGCCGTCTGATGGATGCGCTTTTGAATCTGGACTTGAAGGGCCTGCCCAACAGCGAGTATGTGTTTTTAAATGTGAAGGCCGGCACCTATCTGTATCATTCGGATGAGGAATTGTTAAATACGGAGACCACGGACAGCGGCTATCTGGAGATTTTGGAGCGGATCCGGTCGGACGGAAGCACGGAGGCGGGCACTTATTCTTACCGGGACGAGAACGGGACAAAGCAGTTGGTGGTCTATAAATATCTGAAGGACCGGGACTGGGTCTTCATGGTCCGTGACAATGCGGCGGAGGTCTACGGAGAGGTGCTGACGGTGCGCATCACGGTGGGGATCCTCTGTGCGCTGGTGACGGCGGCCATCATTCTGGTGACGCTGTTCATCCTGCACCGGGAGGGAAAGGAACTTATGGCTGTGGAGAGCGCGATCGGGCGGCTTGGCAGCCTGGAGCTTTCTGTTGACCGGAGCCTGGAGGCTTTTTACGGCAGGACGGACGAGATCGGCATGATCGCACAGACGGTCCACCATGTCTGTGACTGTCTGCGAAAGACGATCGACGACGTGGGCCGGATCCTTGGGGAGATGGCAGACGGGAATATCGCCGTGGACGTCACGAAGAATGAGGACTATTATATTGGTGACTTTAAGGTTCTGGTTGAAAGCCTGAAGAGCATCCGCACGCATCTTGTGGATGTCATGGGTGATATTGCGGATATTGCGAACCAGGTGAGATCGGAAGAGCGTCGTG
>CAJUOF010000089.1 GCA_910587905.1 uncultured Lachnospiraceae bacterium | reverse complement strand
TTCTTTGCCCCCTCCAGGTTTTTGGCAATATATTCCGGATTGTGCAGGCCGTCCACCAGCTCATCCTCCAGGAAATGATGCCAGAAGCCTACCAAAAGCTTATCCGTAGGCTCATTGTGAAATGTTTTTAATACCAGTTCTTTTCTGTTCATAATAACCTCTCCTTATTATTGTTATTTATTTACTCCACCTTTACTATACACTCTTTTTTCTCCAAGTGCAAGAACTAATATGATTAATAGCTCCTTTTTTCCTATTTTTTTTCGCCGATAATTCATAAAATTTTTACAAACTTTAAAAAAAATTTTCTTTTTTCTTTGTCCGTAACGCCAATTGACTTTCGCTCCCCGAAATGATAGACTTTCTGACGTAAGGCAAAGGCGCTTTGGATTTTCCAAGGCGCCTTTTCCATATACAGGGAATTTTTCCCTGTCCCACAATCTGATTCTATGTTACGGGGCGCGCCGCAGACAGGAATTTAAGCAAGACGAGGAGGAAACTCAATTATGACAGAAGAAATCTTAAGTGCCGTAAACGGCCAGGTATTCGGTGTCTGGTTCCTGATCGGAGCCGCCCTGGTATTCTGGATGCAGGCCGGCTTCGCCATGGTGGAGGCCGGTTTCACAAGAGCAAAAAATACAGGCAACATCCTGATGAAGAATTTGATGGACTTCTGCATTGGCACCGTCGTCTTTATCCTGGTGGGCTTCGGCCTGCTCCTGGGCGAGGACATGATGGGGCTGATCGGAAAGCCCGGTTTTGACATCTTCAATGACTATGCAAATTTTGACTGGTCCAATTTCGTATTTAACCTGGTATTCTGCGCCACAACGGCTACCATCGTGTCCGGCGCCATGGCGGAGCGGACGAAATTTTTATCCTACTGTATTTACTCTGCGGTGATTTCCGCGGTGATTTATCCCATCGAGGCCCACTGGATCTGGGGCGGCGGCTGGTTATCCCAGATGGGCTTCCATGACTTTGCCGGCTCCTGCGCCATCCACATGGTCGGCGGTATCTCCGCCCTGATCGGAGCCGCCCTCTTGGGACCCCGGATCGGAAAATTTGTCAAGGACAAGGCTGGAAAAATCACAAAGGTCAACGCCTTCCCCGGCCACAACCTGCCCATCGGCTGCCTGGGCGTCTTTATCCTGTGGCTTGGCTGGTACGGTTTCAACGGAGCGGCGGCCACCAGCGTGGAACAGCTTGCCTCGATCACCTTAACTACCACGGTGGCTCCCGCCATCGCGACTGTTGTATGCATGGTCTTCACCTGGCTCAAATACGGAAAACCGGACGTCTCCATGTGCCTAAACGCTTCCCTTGCCGGCCTGGTGGCTATCACCGCCCCCTGCGACGTGACCGATTGCTTTGGAGCCATTGTGATTGGCGCCGTGGCAGGATTTCTGGTGGTGTTCGGCGTTTGGCTTCTGGATCACAAGCTGCGGGTGGATGACCCGGTGGGCGCCGTGGCCGTCCACTGCTTAAACGGCATCTGGGGCACCATCGCCGTGGGGCTTTTCGCCACCACCTCCGCCCCTGGAAATGACGCCATTGTCGGCCTGTTCTACGGCGGCGGCTTAAGGCAGCTCGGCCTTCAGCTCATCGGCTTTGCGGCTGTGGCCGGCTGGACAGCAATTACTATCACCATCGCATTCCTCATTATTCGGGCCTGTGTGGGACTTCGAGTCACAGAGGAGGAAGAGATCATCGGCCTGGACGCCAAGGAGCACGGTCTGGCCTCCGCTTACTCCGGTTTCAGCATTATGGATATTTCCAACACCATGACCATGGATGTCAACGAAAATACGGACCTTGGCACAGAGGACTATGAAAGCGCCTCCGAAATCCAGCGGGCGGCGGCCGTTCCCGTCGTCAACCAGGCAGACCTTTCCACAGGCATCTACAAGGTGGTGGTCATCGCAAAGCTCTCCCGCTACGACAAACTAAAGAAGGCTATGAACAATCTGGGCGTCACCGGCATGACCGTCACCCAGGTCATGGGCTGCGGTGTCCAGAAGGGGGCCGGCGAGATGTACCGAGGCGTGGAGATGGATGCCACTCTCCTTCCCAAAGTCAAGATCGAGGTAGTTGTCAGCAAGATCCCCGTGTCGGACATCATCGAGGCCGCCAAGAAGACCCTTTACACCGGACACATCGGAGACGGCAAGATCTTCGTCTACAATGTGGCACAGGTGGTCAAGATTCGCACCGGCGAAGAAAATTACGCCGCCCTGCAGGACGTGGAATAATCCTGCAGCTTCAAACAGCCAGCTACTTTATTTCATTCTCATTCTACATAGGACACTCTGGGCAGCCTGCAAAACGCAGGCTGTCCAGAGCATTTCAAGGCATTATTCTTTCTCTCACCGAACCTTTACAAAATAGAAATTGTCGTCAGTGACATTGCCATCCTCCGGATAATCCTTAGCGAACAAAAGATATTCCACCTGATCGATATCCACGATCTGACTGCTGCACCGTACCATCTCGCAGATATCTTGTTCTACGTAGCCCATAGAGCCCCCTCCGCCCATCCACGCATAAGGGTATACTGTCCCGTCCACAAGCTTTACACCTGTAAGATTCGGAGGATCCACCCATGTGGTATGGGAACCGCCGCCCTCTACCTCCTCCTCATATTCCTGCTTCGGAAAATCAATCAGCACCTTGGCCGTAATCGGCGACAATTCCATCTGGGTCAGCACTGCCCCCGTATCGCCGATCGCTCCGTCCTCAACACTTGCCTCGTAAATATCATCACAGCCCTCAAGCGTCCACTCCAAAACCCAGCTTCCCTCCAAATCCGTATGCGGCTCGCCTGCTTTTTCCGTATAATAATCAATACTGGTAAACTCCACTCGAATCGGCTTATTGATGCAAGCGCCTTTTTCAATGCACTGCAAATGGATATTATATTCCATGGAGCCGTCCGCAAACTGGTAGTGCTGAATGGACTCATCCTTCACAGGTTCCAGATTTTCCCCCACATAATACCCATCGTAAAAACCCATGTCCATGCTTCCCGGCAGTCCGCCATCCACGGAAATACGAAATCCCATCTCCGGCTGATATGCCGCATCCTCCGGCATTTCGGGAAGCTCGTAGCCGTCAATACGGAAGCTCAGCCTTGCGTTATAATTGTCCACAATACAATCCTGCAGGGTAATGGTGACTCCCTTGTCCGTCGCAGACACCTCCGGAAAGGTCACGAGAGTGTCATTCTCCACGCTCTCCGTCTCTCCTGTTTTCGCCGCCTCTGCCTTCGCCGCTTCCTTGGCCACCGCCTGACTTTCAAGCTCCTGTTTCTGCTCCTCGGAGATCTTCATCTGTTTTTCCGTGCTGCGGCCGATTCCCCGGTAAGCCGCCGCAATACAGGTGCCACCAATCACCAAAACGGCCGCTGCAACACAGACTGCCAGTCTCCTTTTTCCTTTTCTGCTCATCTTTCTTCCTTTCCCGTGCAAGGGAGTTCTTCCCTGCTTTTCCCCGCACGCACTCCTGATCTGATCCAGCGCCTCGTCCGCCTTCCTCTGAACGATATCAGGGACTTCCACGTCTCCCCGAAGCGCCTCCATAATTTCATACATGTTCATACCGGTCTCCTCTCTGCCTCCACCTGATACATGGTAAACAGCCGTTTTCT
>CAJUOF010000088.1 GCA_910587905.1 uncultured Lachnospiraceae bacterium | reverse complement strand
GGAAGAAAAGGAAGGGATGTATGGTCCTGTGGAGGCTCCGGAGACAGCGCTTGGAGAACCTTTGGAGGTGACGATTGTCGGGATTTTCGCTGTCCACTTTGAACAGGAGCCTTCAGAATATACATATGAAGATCAATATGCGGAGAATGTAATTTTTACAGACACCAGTACAGGATTAAAGCTCAAACGAATAGTGTCCGGGGACGGATATCAACCACAATACTATAAAGTGACGTTTTTTGTGGACAGTCCGGAGGCGCTGCCGGACGTCATGGAGCGTGTGGAGGAGCATCTGTCGGGCTCCGGACTTTTGATCGAGCAGGACGATGTGGCTTACAGGAGTACGGTGAAACCCTTAAAAGCAATCAGCCTGTTTGCGACGGTGCTGCTGGTGATTGGCGTCGTGGGAAGCACAGTGATTCTCTATCTGGTGCTTACCTTGTGGATCCGGGGCAGGGGGAGGGAGATCGGCATCCTGCTGTCTGTCGGGGAGCCGAAGAAGCGGATTGTTTTGCAGTTTGCAGGGGAATGTCTGGCAGTCGCCACCTTGTCGCTGGCAGCCGCCCTGATCTCATACCCTGCGCTTACCAGGGCTGCTTTTCGGATTGCAGAAACGGCGACGGAACCGGAAAATTCGGAAGAAGCCTATTCGGTCTATTTTGATCTTGGAACCACTGGGCCTCAAGTGGATAAGGTATCCACGGAGGCAGTCAAACTGGACGATGAGTGTTCGGCCTGGGATGCGCTTCTGGTGGTTGTTGTGGTATACTTGATTGGGGGAGGGACGGTACTGTTTGTGTCCGTGAGGATGGTGAAGAAGCCGCCAAGGAAGCTGTTGCAGACGCTATGACAAAAGAATGTGGCTGATGTCGGTCAGAGAGGCGGATAGGGGAAATGTGAGATGGGGAAAATTGCAATATTGGATACGGATGTCTGTGGAGAAGGACTGCATTGCAACACTTTTCAGCAGTACCATGTACGGAAGAGCATTTCGGAAGGTGCCGGTATGGGAGCAGTTTCACATGGTACGGCCTGTTCCATGATTTTGGATCGGAATACCACGGATTACGATCTGATCAGCATTCCGGTTTTGGATAATGCTCCCGGCGAGGGAGGAAAGCCCTGGGGAAACATAGAAGATTTGAGACAGGGCCTATTGCTGTGCAGAGAATTGGAGGTTGACCTGGTCTGCCTGAGCGTCGGTTCCACCATATTATCAGATGCCGCGGCCATCTATGATCTTACCTGTATCCTTATTTCGGGGGCGCGGAGATGAAGTACGGGTTTATCCGCTCTCTTTTTCCGAATATATTACTGCGTATCCAGGGGATAAACAGGATGCCTGGATTGATTATTATAACTATGGAAAACATTATCTATAATGAATTGCCTGCCCGGGGCTTCATTGACAAAGAAGAGGTCATTTGTTAAACTGTTTTGGGATCCTGTCGGTCAAGGTCTGAAAGGGGGGAGCACATGATGCTGGAGGAATATGTGGTAAAACAGAATAAACGTCTGCGGTGCGGCTATACCACCGGTTCTTCGGCAGCGGCAGCGGCGAAGGCGGCGGCGGAAATGCTTCTTGGCGGCGGAGAGATTTCCTGCACGGAGCTGATGACGCCGAAGGGGATTCGTCTGAAGCTGGATCTGGAGCAAGTGGTCCGGGGAGAGGACTTCGTGAGCTGCGGTGTGAGGAAGGATGGCGGAGATGACCCGGATGCGACCAACGGACTTTTGATCTGCGCCCGCGTAGAGTACCTGGAGCAGAAGAACATACAGGGGGAGGCTCCCCGGATTTCGATCGACGGAGGCGCGGGAGTCGGGCGGGTGACACTTCCGGGGCTGGAGCAGCCGGTGGGAGCGGCCGCCATCAACCGAGTGCCCAGGCAGATGATCCGGGAGGCGGTTTTCGAGCTCTGTCAGGCTTATGGCTATACGGGGAGTCTCAAGGTCACGGTGTCTGTGCCGGGAGGCGAGGAGGCCGGGCAGAGAACTTTCAATCCGAGGCTTGGCATTGCGGGAGGGATTTCAATTTTGGGAACTACGGGGATTGTGGAACCCATGAGCGAATCTGCCCTGATTCAGTCCATAAAAGTGGAGATGAAAGTCCAACTGGAACGGGGAAATGGGTATCTGGTGGTGATTCCGGGAAATTATGGGACAGTCTTTTCCAGAAATGAGCTGGGGGTGGACGAAGAGCGGACCATGAAGTGCAGCAATTTCATCGGAGAGACTCTGGATTTCGCGGCGGAGCTCAAGGCGAAGGGGATTTTATTCATCGGACACATCGGGAAGTTTATCAAGCTCTCCGGCGGGATCATGAATACCCACTCCAGGAATGCGGACAGCCGCATGGAGCTTTTGGCGGCCTCCGCCATTCGGGCCGGGGCGCCGTTTCCGGTGCTCTCGGAGGTTCTGCGGGCGGCGACCACGGATGAGGGGCTTCGAATCTTAAAGGAGGCCGGATGTCTGGAGACAGCCATGAAGCATGTGACGGAGCGGGCCGGCTTTTATCTGCGGGCGCGGGCCGGCGGAGCTTTTCAGACAGAGGTGATGATTTTTTCCAATGTTTACGGGCTCCTGGGGCAGACGGCGGGCGCGGCGGACCTTTTGGAGAGAGCCGGGGGCTGCGGCAGAATATAAACAGGTAATTGTGAAGCACAAAACTTCATTGAATATTTCCGCAACTCTATGCTTTGTAATTACCTGAATATATCGACGAAAAAAGGAGAGACAATGGGACAGGGAATCTTATACGGAGTGGGGGTCGGCCCGGGGGATCCGGAGCTGATGACCTTGAAGGCGGTTCGGATTATCCGGGAGGCAGACGTGATTGCTCTTCCGGCGAAGACCAAGGAGGAATGTGTGGCTTACCGGATCGCGAGGGGGGCTGTGGCGGAGTTGGAGGATAAGGAATTTCTCTATCTGCACATGCCCATGACCAAGGACAAGGAGGTGCTGCAAAAATGCCATGACCGGGGAGCGGAAGAAATTCTTGGGAAGCTGAAGGAGGGGAAGAGGGTCGCGTTTTTGACCCTTGGGGATGTGACGGTTTATTCCACCTATCTGTATCTTCACAAACGGGTTCTTGCCGCCGGAGGTACGGCAAAGCTTGTGAGCGGCATTCCCTCCTTCTGCGCGGCGGCGGCCAGGCTTGGGATTGGCCTGGCGGAGACAAAGGAGGAGCTTCATGTGATCCCAGCCACCTACGGAGCAGAGGAAGCTCTTTCCTTACCGGGAACGAAGATTCTTATGAAATCAGGAAAAGCCATAGGGCAGGTGAAGAAAGCGCTCCTGGCAGCGGGCTGTCAGGCTTACATGGTGGAAAATTGCGGGATGGAAAACGAGAGGCTCTACCGCTCGGCAGAGGAGATTGATGAACAAGCGGGGTATTATTCCCTGCTGATCGTAAAGGAGGCAAACCATGGTTGATTTTGTGGGAGCAGGTTCCGGGGCGGCCGACCTGATTACCCTGCGGGGGAAAAAGTGTTTGGAGGAGGCTGATGTGATCATCTATGCCGGCTCTCTGGTGAATCCGGCTTTGCTTGATTACAAAAAGGAGGGCTGTGAGGTCCATAACAGCGCCTATATGACTCTGGAAGAAGTGATCGGCGTGGTGGAGGCGGCGGAAGCGGCCGGAAAGCGGACGGTCCGGCTTCACACAGGGGATCCTTGTCTTTACGGCGCCATCCGGGAGCAGATGGACGAGCTTGACAAGCGGGGGATCGCCTATGAGGTCTGCCCCGGCGTCAGCTCCTTCTGTGGGGCGGCAGCAGCTCTCCACGCGGAATACACCCTTCCCGACGTGTCCCAGTCTGTGATTATCACCAGGATGGCCGGGCGGACACCGGTTCCGGATGCAGAGAGCATTGAGAAGCTGGCGGCCCATCAGTCCACCATGGTGATTTTCCTGAGCACGGGGATGCTGGAGGAACTGTCGGAGCGACTTGCCGCAGGCGGCTATGGGCCGGATACGCCGGCAGCCATCGTCTACAAAGCCACCTGGCCGGATGAAAAGGTGTTCCGCTGCACGGTGTCTACGTTGGCGGAGACGGCGAAGGAGTACCAGATCAAGAAGACGGCTCTCATTGTGGTGGGGCGGGTGCTTGCCGGGGAATACAATCGCTCAGAGCTTTATAATCCGGCCTTTGCCACAGAGTTTCGGGAGGCTTCCAGGTAGGAGGATCATATGCGTCTTGCCATCATCAGTTTTACAAAACGGGGGGGAGAACTCAACCGGTCCATCCGCGAGGCGCTTCTTGGATGGAGCCATGAGGTGGATTCCTTTGAGAAGCGAAAGAGAGAGAAAGCGCTTCTGGCGGGAGGGGGGACTTCGCCATTCAGAGAGGAAGCGGCAGGGGTGGCACTGGTGGAGGAAAGTCTTTCGGCCTGGGCAGGGAAAGCCTTTGGCGCGTATGACGGCCTGATTTTCGTCGGAGCCTGCGGGATTGCGGTCCGGGCCATCGCCCCCTTTCTGAGAGACAAATTTACGGATCCGGCGGTGGTGGTGGTGGATGAGGGGGCAGGCTTCTCGGTGTCTCTGCTTTCCGGCCATGTGGGCGGTGCCAATGATCTGTGTCTTCTGGTGGCGAAGGCTTCCGGGGCGGTGCCGGTCATTTCCACCGCCACAGATGTGAACGGGCGGTTTGCGGTGGATGTGTTTGCAAAGAACAACCATCTTGCAATCCTGGACAGGCAGCTCGCAAAGGAGGTCTCGGCGGCAGTTCTCGCCGGAAAAAAAATCCCCTTTTTCAGCACCCAGCCCCTTTTGGGAACTGTGCCGGGAGAGCTTCTGGTATTTGAGGAGGAAGAAGGTTTTTTGCAGGAGGCGGGGATCAAGATCGCCGTGTCGGAGAAGCGGCTGGAGGAAGGAGCAGGGCAGGGACGGGTGCTGTACCTGGTGCCGAACACGGTGACGGCAGGAATGGGGTGCAGGCGCGGGATAGGATACGAGAGCCTTCGCGCGGCTCTGGAGGCCGTTTTTTCGGAGAAGGGGATTTTTTTGGAGGCCTTGGCCGGGATTGCGACCATTGAGATGAAAAGGGAGGAGGAGGGACTCCTGGAGCTGTCGGTTTGGGCCGGTGTGCCCTTTGCCTGGTATACGGCCGGAGAGCTGTCGGCCCTTCCCGGAACCTTTTCCCACTCGGATTTTGTGGAGAAAACGGTGGGGGTGGACTGTGTCTGTGAGCGGGCCGCTGTCCTTGGAAGCGGCGGCGGAAGGCTTTTGTTTCCGAAACAGGCGGCAGGCGGCATCACCCTGGCGGCGGCGAGGGGAGAGAAACAGTTGAGCTTCGGAGAGGAGAAGGAGCAGAGATGAGTACACTTTATGTGATCGGGATTGGCCCCGGCGCCTATGAGAAAATGACCATCGAGGCGGCGGAGGCTTTGAGAGACAGTGATGTGATTGTGGGCTATACCGTCTATGTGGATCTGGTGAGGGAGCATTTCCCCGGAAAAGAATTTCTGACCACGCCCATGACGAAAGAGGTGGAGCGGTGCGAGCTGGCGTTTTCTGAGGCGGCGAAGGGGAAGACCGTAGCCATGATCTGCAGCGGCGACGCCGGAGTCTATGGGATGACCGGGCTCATGTGTGAGATCGGAGTCCGTTATCCCCAGGTGGAATTGACGCTGATCGGCGGGGTGACGGCGGCCACCGGCGGGGCAGCGATTCTGGGGGCCCCGCTGATTCACGATTTTGCGGTGATCAGCCTGAGTGATCTTTTGACGCCATGGGAAAAGATCGAGAAGAGACTGGATGCGGCGGCGGCGGCAGATTTTGTCATCTGTCTCTACAACCCTTCCAGCAAGAAGAGAAAGGATTACCTGAAAAAAGCCTGTGATCTGGTCCTGAAACATCAGAGCCCGGAGACGGTCTGTGGATATGTGAAGAACATCGGCAGGGAAGGCGAGGAGGCTCATGTGCTGACCTTAAAGGAGCTTCGGGATACACAGGTGGATATGTTCACGACGGTCTGGATCGGCAATACCCAGACGAAGGAGATCGGCGGAAAAATGGTGACGCCCAGGGGGTATGCTCTGTGAAGCAGGTGTTGATTTTTGCGGGAACTACAGAGGGCCGGAGGCTCTCGGAGGAGCTTGGTGCAGCGAAGATTCCGGTGACGGTCTGCGTGGCGACGGAATACGGGGAGACGCTTCTCCCTAAGGGGGAGGGGATCACCCATCGGACAGGACGGCTGGATCAAGGGCAGATGGAAGCTCTGATGCGGGAAGAACCGGTTTCCTGCGTGGTGGATGCTACTCATCCCTATGCGGTGGCGGTCTCCGACAACATCCGGGAGGCGGCCAGGCTTTCGGGGCTTTCCTACCTGCGGCTTCTCAGGGAGGACGGTTCGGAGGGGATCTCGGCGGA
Organism: uncultured Lachnospiraceae bacterium; assembly: GCA_910587905.1. Lineage (GTDB taxonomy): Bacteria > Bacillota > Clostridia > Lachnospirales > Lachnospiraceae > Lientehia. The sequence continues at coordinate 9,139 of CAJUOF010000088.1, read as the reverse complement.
GTCGTCGGACCGGGTCTTTTTCGTAAAAAGTGTCCGGGAGGCGGTGGCCTTTCTTTCAGAGCTCGAGGGAAACATCCTGGCTTCCACGGGCAGCAAGGAGCTCTCCGAGTATACGGCGCTTCCGGATTATCAAAACCGCGTGTTTGCCCGGGTGCTCTCCACGGGGGAGTCGGTGAAGCTGGCGGGAAGCCTTGGCTTTGCCGGTAGGAACCTGATCTGTATGCAGGGCCCTTTTTCGGAGGAATTCAATTACGCCACCATGAAGGAGTACGGAATTTCCTGGCTGGTGACGAAGGCCTCCGGCCGGGCCGGAGGCTATGGAGAGAAGCTTCGGGCGGCGAAGCGGGCCGGTGTCGGAGTCGTTGTTGTGGGGCGGCCAAAGGAGGAGATCCCCGGCCTTTCGTTCTCTCAGGTGAAGCGGCAGGTGCTTGCACAGTTCGGAAAGAAAGAAGAGGAAGGACGAAAGGTGATGCTGGTCTCTCTGGGGCCGGGAGCAGTCTCTCAGATGACCGGGGAGGCGAAGGATGCCTTTCGGAATTGTGACTTGATCATCGGGGCAGGGCGGATGGTGGAGGCTTTGCGCGTCTTTGGGAAGCCATCGTTTTCCTCCTATCAAGAGACGGAGATCGTCGCATTTTTGGAAGAACACAAGGAGTATGAGAAGCCATTGGTGGCCTTCTCCGGGGATCTGGGCTTTTACAGCGGGGCGAAGCGGCTGCTGCCCCTTCTCGCGGAACGAGGCTTCGGGACAACCTGTGTGCCTGGGATTTCTTCTCTCGTCTATCTGGCGGCGCGGGCCGGAACGCCCTGGGACGGTGCAAAGCTCATGAGTGTTCATGGACGCGCAGAAAATCTGATTCGGGCCGTCCGGGAGCATAAGCGGGTGTTTGCACTTCTCGGAGGGAAGGGCAGCGTGAAGGAACTCTGTGAGGAACTTCTCTTTTACGGACTCTCTGAGGTACGGCTTACCGTCGGGGAAAATCTCTCCTATGGGACGGAACGGATCACCTCCGGCTGTCCGAAGGAGTTTCTTGACAGGAGCTTTGACGGATTGGCGGCGGTAATTCTGGAAAATCCGGAAGGCGGACGGGAACGGGTGACCCATGGGCTCCCCGACGAGGAATTTATCCGGGGGGAGGTCCCCATGACCAAGCTGGAGGTGCGGTCGGTGTCCCTCTCCAGGCTGGAGTTAAAGCGGGATTCTGTGGTCTATGATATCGGGGCCGGGACCGGCTCGGTCTCTGTGGAGGCGGCTCTTTTGGCGTCGGAGGGAAGGGTTTACGCCATTGAGCGAAAGCGGGAAGCGGCAGAGCTGATCCGGGAGAATAGACGAAAGTTCGCCGTTTCCAATTTGGAGGTGGTGGAGGGTCTGGCCCCGGAAGCGCTTTCGGGGCTTCCGGCGCCGACCCATGCCTTTATCGGAGGCTCCGCCGGAAATTTGAAGGAGATTGTCCAGGTTCTTTTGGAGAAAAATTCAACGGTACGGGTGGTGATCAATGCCATCGCCCTGGAGACGGTGGCGGAGGCATCCGGATTAATCCGGGAGCTTCCGGTGGAGGATGTGTCTGTTTCTCAGATCATGGCTTCCAGAGGAAAACGTCTTGGCGGCTATGAGTTGATGACCGGGCTGAACCCGGTCTATATCATCAGCTTTGTGGGAAAGGGGGCTTTCTGATGACGGAAGGAAGGATTCCCGGAGCGGACCGGACCAGGAAGATCCCAAGATTTCTTTTGGCGGCGACGGGAAGCGGGAATGGAAAAACCATGCTCACCTGCGGCCTTCTCACAGCTTTTCGGGAGCGGGGCCTTAAGCTGGCGGCTTTTAAATGTGGACCGGACTATATTGATCCCATGTTTCATGAGAGCGTGCTGGGAGTGCCGTCGGGAAATCTGGACAGCTTTTTTACGGATCGGGAGACTCTCTGCTATCTGCTCGCAAAGGGGGCAGAAGGGGCAGAACTTTCCATGATCGAAGGAGTCATGGGATATTTTGACGGTCTGGGAGGTGTTTCAGGGCAGGCCGGCACTTCGGAGGTAGCCGCCTGGACAGAGAGTCCGGTGGTGTTGATTGTCAATTGCCGCGGCATGAGCCGTTCCGTGGTGCCCCTCATCAAAGGTTTTTTGGACTATGAGGAGCAAAAACAGATTCGCGGAGTGATCCTCAATCAGATTTCGCCCATGCTGTATCCGGCGCTGAAAGCGCTTATTGAGAGGGAACTCCCCATCCATGTGTATGGCTATGTGCCGGTGCTTGGGGAGGAACTTTTTGAGAGCCGTCATTTGGGACTCAAACGTCCGGAGGAGACCAGGGAGCTAAAGAAGCGTCTTTTGGAACTGGCAAAGATCCTCGAGGAGACGGTTGAACTCTCCGGCCTGCTTGCCCTGGCCGAATCAGCGCCTTCGGTGAGGGGAAGAAAGCCGGCGCTTTCCTCCATTTCCGGGAAGGTCCGGGTGGCGGTGGCCAGAGACGAGGCTTTCGATTTTTGCTACAAAGAAAATTTGGAGCTTCTTGAGGAGCTTGGGGCGGAGCTTCTGTTTTTCAGCCCCCTGGGGGATGGGCAGGTTCCAAAAGAGGCGGACGGTCTGCTTCTGCTGGGCGGTTACCCGGAACTTCGTGCGAGGGAGCTCTCGGAAAATGTTTCCATGCGGGAGTCGGTGAAGTCGGTCATCGAGGGCGGGCTTCCCTGTCTGGCAGAGTGCGGTGGGTTTCTATATCTGAACAGGACGTTGGAAGACGAGGAGGGCCGGGAGTGGCCCATGGCAGATGTCTTCCCCGGAAAGGCTTTTCGGACGCCGAAGCTTTCCCGGTTTGGCTATGTGACTTTGACGGCGGAGGAAGAATCCCTTTTGGGAAAGGCCGGAAGCAAATTTCCGGCTCATGAGTTTCATTATTGGGACTGCACGGATAACGGGACGGCATTTTTGGCTGAGAAGCCCACAGGAAAGCGGAGCTGGCGGTGTATGAAGAACTGTGGGAACTTGCTGGCCGGTTTTCCCCATTTTTACTATTACGGAAATGTGGAGGCGGCAAGGCAGTTTCTTTTGGCGTGTAAAAGCTATCAGGAGGGGAAGAAGGAGGAGTAAACAGGATGGAGAGCAGGGAAAAAGAGCTTGAGAGACGGCTTCATGAGAGGCTGGCCCTGGTGAAGGGACTGGACAAAACGGCCATGGAGCAGGCGGAGAAACGGTGGGATTCCATTGCGAAGCCCTTAAAGAGTCTGGGACTTCTGGAGCAGAACCTGACGAAGATTGCCGGGATCCAGGGAAGTGTGAAGCCGAGGATCGGGAAACGGGCCCTGATCGCCATGTGTGCCGACAACGGTGTGGTGGCGGAGGGGGTGACCCAGACCGGCATGGAGGTGACGGCCATCGTGGCGGAGAACATGGCAAAGGGAGCTACCACGGTGACGGTCATGGCGGAAGCGGCCCATGTGGATGTGTTCCCGGTGGACATCGGCATGGTGACAGAGGGGGCCTGTATTTCTGGTGTGCCGGAGGAGAGGGAGGAGCTTTTTCCCAGGACGCTTCTTTTGAGAAAAGTGGCTCACGGGACGAAAAATTTCTCCAAGGAACCGGCCATGAGTCCGGAGGAGGCTCTGCGGGCGATTCTCGTTGGCATGGAGATGGCCGGGCGGCTAAAGAGCCAGGGCTATGAGATTTTGGCTACCGGGGAGATGGGGATCGGCAACACCACCACCAGCAGTGCGGTGGCGGCGGCCCTTCTCGGCGAGCCGGTGGAAAAAATGACCGGGAAGGGGGCCGGACTTTCCGACGAGGGCCTTCTCCGGAAGATCCGGGTTATTAAAAAGGCGCTTTCGGATTGGAAGCCGGACCGGGAGGATCCGCTTGACGTGCTGTGCAAGGTGGGGGGGTTTGACATTGCGGGCCTTGCGGGGGTGTTTTTGGGCGGCGCTGTTTACCGGATTCCGGTGCTCCTCGACGGGTTTATTTCCAGCGTGTCGGCACTTTTGGCGGCAAAGCTCCTTCCGGCGGCGAAGGATTTCATGCTGGCGACCCACGTGTCCAAGGAGCCGGCCGGGGGGCTGATTCTGGAACGGCTGGGAGTAAAGCCCATGGTCTGCTGTGAGATGTGTCTGGGCGAGGGAACCGGTGCCATGGCGGGGCTTTCCGTCCTGGACATGGGCTTTGTTTCCTATCATTCCATGGCTACCTTTGACGACATTCAGGTGGAGCAGTACAAACCATTATAAGGGGAGCGGCGTGTATGCTTGTGACAGTGACGGGGGGAAGCGGAAGCGGGAAATCAGAGTTTGCGGAAAATCTGCTTCTCAAGCTGGACGGGAGTGAGCCCGCAAACCGGATCTACGTGGCTACCATGGAGCCTTACGGCCAGGAAGGGGAGCGGCGGATTCAGAGGCACCGGGAACTCAGGCGGGGCAAAGACTTTGAGACGGTGGAGCGCTATCGGAACCTGAAAAACCTTGTCCTTCCGATGGAAGACGGGAGGCGTCCTTCCGTCCTTCTGGAATGCATGTCCAACCTGGCGGCCAACGAACTTTACGGAGGATGCCAGACGGAAGGGGAAGGTCCTGCGGGGGTCCTCCGGGAAGAGGATTTCCTGCGGGCAAAGCAGGAGATTTTTGCAGGGCTTCGGGGACTTCTTTCCCAGGCGAAACGGCTGGTGGTGGTGACTGGGGAGATTTTTTCCGACGGGCTCTCCTACGACGCCTCCACGGAGCAGTATCGGAGACTTCTTGGGGAGGTGAACCGGGAGCTTTCTGCCTGGTCGGACGTGTTTGTGGAGGTGGTCTGTTCCATTCCGCTGTATCTCAAAGGAGGGCCTTTATGATCAATTCATTTCTGCTGGCGTTTGCCATGTATTCCAGGATTCCGGTGCCGAGGGCGGACTGGTCCAAAGAAAAAATGAAGTACGTCATGTGTTTTTTTCCCCTGATTGGTCTGGTGATCGGGGGAGGGGTCTGGGGCTTTTCCCGGCTCTGCGCCCTCGCCGGCTTTCCGGAACTTTTCCGGGCGGCGGGGCTTTTGCTGATTCCCATCCTGGTGACGGGCGGAATCCACATGGACGGATTTTTGGACACGGTTGACGCACTTTCCTCCCACCAGACAAAGGAAAGGAAGCTGGAAATCCTGAAGGACTCCCACACCGGGGCATTTGCCATTATTTTCGGCGGTGTCTATCTGGTGGCTCTGCTTGGAATCTGGAGCGGGATCCCGGAAGAATCTATGGGAGTTATGGCCCTGTCTTTTGTGTTTTCCAGGGGACTTTCCGGCCTATCGGTGGTGACTTTCCGAAACGCCAGGGGGAGCGGGACGCTGGCCACTTTTTCGGACGGGGCGGAAAAGCGGGTCACCCGGGTGGTACTCCTATTGTACCTGCTTCTTGCCGGCGGCGGGATGGTGGTTCTTTCTCCCTTTGGGGGAGGAGCGGCGGCGGGGGCTGGATGCCTGATGTTTGTGTATTACCGGTACAAGTCTTACCGGGAGTTTGGGGGCATTACCGGGGATTTGGCCGGATGGTTCCTGGAGCTTTGCGAACTGTTTATGGCGCTGGCGGTGGCGCTTTCAGGTGCTTTGTGGTAGAATGGAGGAGATGACCCATGATTTTGATCGTTGGAGGGGCCTATCAGGGAAAGGGAGCGCTGGCCCTTGAGCTGGCAGACGGAGACGGGGACCGGGTGCTGTTTAATATCCATGAGCGGATCGGGGCAGCGCTCCGGGCCGGAAGGTCCGGGGAAGAGATCGAGGAGGAGCTTTTCTCGGAGGCTGCCCGTCGGGAGGGGATGATCCTCACGGCGGATGAGGTCGGGTGCGGAATCATTCCCATGGACGAGGACTTAAGAGTGTGCCGGGAGGCCACGGGGAGGATTCTCTGCGACCTGGCCGGGAGGGCCAAGGAGGTCTACCGGGTGACGGCCGGCATTCCGGTGAAGATCAAGGGATAAATGAAAGCAATCGATCGAGGATTGTTAAGATGCATAGAAAAGATGTGAAACTAGAATCTGGTGGAGAGACATGAGAGAATGGAAATTTATCTGATCCGTCACGGAAGGACGAAGGGGAACGGGGAAGGGCGGTATATCGGCTCGACGGACGAACCCTTGAGCGGGGAAGGAAGGCGGGAGCTCACAGAAGGGCTGTGGAAGGGGGGCTTTTCTGGGGCGGGATTCAAGAGGCCTCGGATGGTCTATGTGAGCGGCCTTTTGCGGACAAGGGAGACGGCAAAGCTTTTGTTTCCCAGGTGCCCTCTGACCGTGCGGGAAGGGCTCAATGAGTGCCGGTTCGGGGCATTTGAACATAAGACCTATGAGGAATTGAAGGGGGATCCTGCCTACATTGAGTGGATCGAAAGCGGAGGTGCCAGTGCGCCGCCGGGAGGCGAGGCCAAGGCAGATTTTGCGGCGAGGACCATCCGGGCCTTTGAGGAGATCGTCTCAGAGGCTCTTTCCGGGATCGATGGGGAAGCAAAAGGCCCAGTGGCCTTGGTGGTCCACGGCGGGAGCATCATGGCACTTTTGGCGCATTACGGCCTCCCGAGGGAAGGATTTTACCATTGGCAGGCGAAAAATGGCTGTGGTTGGCAGGCGCATCTTTCGGAGGCGGATTGGCGGGCCGGAAAGCGAAATCTGACAGAAATCAGGAGTATTCCATGACATGAATCAGTTGACTTTGATGGCCGGAATCGGCTTTTTGCTGGATCTTTTGTTCGGCGACCCTCACTGGCTTCCCCACCCGGTCCGGCTGATCGGGGCTTTGATTTCCTGCCTGGAGCGGAAAATCCGGGCGTGCGTCCCGAAGACGAAAGGCGGGGAGCTTTTTGGCGGTGTGCTTTTGGTGATCCTGGTGACGGCTGTTTCGGCCGGCGTTCCTGTGGGGCTTTTGCTGCTTGCGGGGTGGGTCCATCCGCATCTGTGCCTGACAGTGGGAAGCCTTATGTGCTACCAGCTTTTAGCGGCGAAATCTCTGAAGGCGGAGAGCATGAAGGTCTGCCATAAGCTGGAGGCGTCTGATCTTGCCGGGGCCAGGAAAGCGGTCTCCATGATCGTGGGCCGGGATGTGGACAGGCTTTCGGAGGAAGGAATCTCCAAGGCGGCGGTGGAGACGGTGGCGGAGAATGCCTCCGACGGTGTGCTGGCGCCCCTGTTTTTCATGATGGCCGGCGGCCCGGCTTTCGGGTTTTTTTATAAGGCGGTCAACACCATGGATTCCATGGTCGGCTATAAAAATGAACGGTATCTGTATTTTGGCCGGGCGGCGGCCCGGCTGGACGATGTCTGCAATTTCATTCCGGCCCGGCTTTCGGCCTGGCTCATGATCGCCGCCAGCGGACTTTTGGGGATGGACGGGAGAGGTGCCCTTCGGATTTACCGGAGGGACCGGAAAAACCACGCGAGCCCTAATTCTGCCCAGACGGAATCTGTCTGTGCCGGAGCCTTGGGGGTGGAGCTTGCGGGGGACGCCTGGTATTTCGGAGTTCTGCACAGGAAGAAGACCATTGGGGAGGCAAAACGGCCGGTGGTTCCGCAGGACATTCGGCTGGCCAATCGGCTCATGTACGGGACGGCAGTTTTGGGTCTGCTCCTGTTCGGAGGGCTGTCAGTCCTGATTTACGGAGTATGGTTTGTTTGACTGGAATCGTTTATGATATCAAGGCGGGAGGAAGGAAAAATGGTAAAAATCAATCTGGAAATTTGTGTCGGCTGCGGGGCATGTGCGGCAGATTGTCTGGGCAAAAAAATTGAAATCACAGATAAAAGGGCTGTTGTGAAGGAACCTTGCCTCCAATGCGGGCATTGTGTGGCGGTCTGTCCGGTGAATGCGGTCAGTATACCGGAATATGACATGGCCGACGTGGAAGAATGGCCTGTGGGGGAGATGAATCTTTCTGCGGAGACACTTTTGCGGACCATGAAATTCAGGCGGAGTATCCGCAAATATACGAAAGAGACGGTCAGCCCGGAAAAGCTGGAGAAGCTCGTGCAGGCGGGAAGGTATGCCGCCACGGCAAAAAATCTGCAGGACTGCCATTTTGTCATCGTACAGAAAAATCTGTCCAGGCTGAAGGAGCTGGTCTGGAACCATATTGACAGAATCACGGCAGTTCCAGGGGGGATGGACCAGAACCTGCTCCCCTATGCCGAATTCAATGAGCGGCGGAAGAAGGATCCTGCGGACGATTATCTGTTCCGCAACGCTCCTGCGGTGATCTATATTTTCTCAGAGAGAGGATGGGATGCAGGAATGGCGGCCCAGAATATGGAACTGATGGCTGTGGCGGAGGGAATGGGCGTTTTGTATAACGGTTTTCTGGCTCGGATTTCCGACCGGAATACGGAACTCAAGGAATGGTTCGGTCTGAGCGGGAAGCCTGTTGCGGCCTGCATGCTGGTGGGATTTCCGGAAGTCACTTACAGGAGAACCGCTCCCCGTCGTGCAGCAAATGTGAGATTGCTTTAGGAAAACAAGAGGGATTCGGAAATAAGAGAGACACAAAAAGCACAGGAGAGTGACAATGGTAAGGCATACCCATGGGGGCAATATCTATCAATATCAGAATGTGTTGGATTTTTCTGCAAATTTAAATCCGCTCGGCATGCCGGAGCCGGTGAGACAGGCGGCTATTTCCGGCGTTTGGCGGGCAGAGCACTACCCGGAGCCGGACTGCGTGAGGCTTCGGGAGCGGATCGGAGGCTCTCTGGGAATCGGAGCGGATCAGGTGATCTTCGGAAACGGGGCGACGGAGCTGATTTTTCTCATGGCTGCGGCTCTCAGACCAAAGCGGGCGCTGCTTCTTGCCCCCACTTATGCCGAGTATGAGGAAGCACTTTTGGCCCATGGCTGTGAATGCCGGTATGATCTGTTGAGGGAGGAGGACGGCTTTTTTCCGGGAGAGGATTTTTTGGGGAGGATCACGCCGGAGCTTGACCTGGTCGTGATCTGCAATCCCAACAATCCGACAGGACTTCTCCTGGAGCAGGATTTTATTGCCGAGGTTCTGGAACAGTGCCAAAGAGCAGGATGTGTGTTGTTTCTGGATGAATCCTTTATGGAACTGACCGGGAGAAAAGCGGAAGTGTCGGCGGAGCCGTTTCTTGGGTCTAAACAGTTACTCCTTCTTAAATCCATGACAAAGACGTATGCCATGGCAGGACTTCGGCTG
>CAJUOF010000087.1 GCA_910587905.1 uncultured Lachnospiraceae bacterium | reverse complement strand
CTGTGGAAGGCCAGACTGCCTTATCTGTGGATCATCTGCTATATGGCGGCTGCCATGGTCCTTGCCAATGTAGGGATCAGCGTGACGGAGTACACGGCGGAGCTTTTTGCCGGGAATGTCAGTTTCTCCGGCGTCGTGGTGCCGTTCCTGATTTTTACGCTGGCATCCATGGGAATTGCCGGCGTCTCGGGTCTGCTTTCCGGTTTCTGCAAGGCCAGGATCAACCGGAACCTGCGTCTGGCCCTCTGGAGAAAGATCGTCCGGCTTCCCTACTCGTTTTATCAGGAAAACCGGCCGAAGGAGCTGTTATCCCGTATCACCACGGACGTGACGGCGGTGAGCCAGCTGATCATGCAGGTGTTCGTGGAGATCTTTATGACCGGCTACGGGACCTTTCTGGTGTTCCGGCAGATTTATTCTTATGACCGGGAGCTGATGCTTGCCCTTCTGGCCATGCTGCCCCTGGAGATCCTGATCTCCGTGCTGGCGGGCCGTCTTCAGTTCGGGCTTCGGGACGAGGTCAACCGGAAACAGGCGGAGCTTACGGGAAGTGTGGCGGAGCGGACGGGTCAGACCATGCTGATCAAATCCTTCGGCACCGAGGAGAAGGAGGAGAAGGCGGTGGGAAGCCGGATGCGGGGCTATTACCGGGCCTATATCCGCAACTCCTGGGTGACGAATCTGCTGTCTCCCACCTATGCCGTTGCCGGCGCCATGCAGTTTATCATTTTGGTGCTGGTGGGCCGCCGGTTTTACGGGGACGGCTCTTTGAGCCTGGCCCAGTGGGTCGCTTATTTTGCCTTTGCCAATCAGATCATCAACAGCCTGACGGCTTATGGGGGCTACTGGACCACCTTCCGGGCGACCCAGGGAAGCGCTTTTCGCATCACCAGGGTCATGAATGAGAAGGAGGAGGATCTGTCCACGGGCGATCCGGTGGAATGCCTCTCGGGGGACATTGTGTTTCATGACCTGGTTTTCGGATTTGGGGAGGAGCCGCTGTTTGACCACCTGAACCTGACCATTCCGGCCGGGAAGGCGACGGCCGTGATCGGTCCCTCTGGAAGCGGAAAGACGACGCTCCTGAATCTGCTGGACCGTCTCTATGAGCCGGAAGGGGGGCGGATCACCATCGGAGACCAGGAGATCAGCCGTTTTTCCAGAAAAGCCTATCGGTCGGCCCTCACCTACATTACCCAGGAGGCTTCCATGTGTTCCGGCTCCATCCGGGACAATCTGGTATTCGGGAGGGAGGAGGCTGTTTCGGACGAACAGATGGAAGAGGCCTGTAAGCTGGCCGGTCTCTGGGAGTTTGTGGAATCCCTTCCGGCCGGCCTTGACACTTCCGTGGGGGAGGAGGGCGGTAAACTCTCCGGCGGCCAGCGGCAGAAGCTTGCGGTGGCCAGGGGGCTGCTTCATCCCTCCGGCTATCTTCTCATGGACGAGGGGACGGCGGCCATGGATGCGGTGGCCAGGAAGGATGTCTGGGATTCCCTCGGCAGGTTGATGAGGGGGAAGACGACTCTCTATGTGGCCCACGACAGGCAGTCGGTACTCCGGGCGGAGCATATCGTCGTGCTGGATCAGGGAAAAGTTGCGGCGGAGGGAAGCCCCGGGGAGCTTGTGGGGAGCCATCCTTATGTGAGGGAGCTTTTGAAGGAGGAGGCATATGAAGAAGAATAAAGTCTGGAAACCGTTTTTTGGATTTTATGCCCGGATCCGAATTCCCTGGCTGTTCTATATCGGTGCGGCCATCCTTGGGATGCTTGCGGCTGAGACGGCTCTTCAGGTGTCGGCCTTTACCATTCAGGTCAATCAGGGGGAGCTTTACAATTCGGTCATCCTCGGATATGCGCTCGTCAGTGTCGCCACGGCCCTGTTGGGAGCCTTTGGGAATATCTTAAGTGAGTATGCCAGCGGGCGGGTGACCTTCAGGGGCCAGTCCATGCTGTGGAACAAGATTTTGAGGCTCTGGCAGAAGGACGTGGACCGGGAGGGCCCCTCTTCCCTGATTTCTTCTGTCACCAACGAGGCAGCGGAGGCCAGCAGCAGTCTGCTTTTGATCTTTCATATGGCGGCTTCCCTCTATGCATTCACGAGGGCACTGGTCCGGATGTTCTCCTTTCACGTCGGTCTCACCGGTTATATTCTGCTGGCGACGCCTCTGGCGGTTCTCATGTTCTTTCTGGTGGGACGGACGGAATACTACGGGATGAGGAAGCAGTTTGAGGCCCTGGGGGAGATGACGGCCTGGTTTTCGGAGCATCTGTCCTGTGCAAAATATGTAAAGACGCAGGCCATGGAAGAGGAAGAGGTGAAAGCCGGCCTGGAGGTCATTGAAAAGAGGTATCGCTCGGAGCTGATCTATGAGGTTCTGGGGGAGGTTCAGGTGCTCCTCAATTCCCTCTATACCAATGTGGTCACGGTGATCATTGCCGTGGGCGGTTCCCGGCTGATCCGGGGCGGGAGAATGGAGCAGACCGGCATCAACACGGCTTCCACCTACATGGGAAAGGTCAACCAGTATCAGGCGGAGCTTCTGACTCAGTATCAGCGGGTGAAGGGCACCCAGGGCGCCCTGCGCCACGCAAACGGCCTGCTTTCCCTGGAGGAGGAGAACCGGGAAGCGGGAGACGGGGAGATGGTCTGCAAAGACTTTGTGTTTGACCATGTGAGTTTCAGCTTCGACGGGAGCCGTCCAATCCTCAGAGATGCCACGTTTACCATCCCCCAGGGGAAACGGACGGCCCTGATCGGCAAAAACGGAAGTGGGAAGTCCACGGTCTTTAAGCTGCTCCAGGGCTTTTACCGGCCGGATGCGGGGCGGATCCTCATAAATGGGAGGGACCTGGCGGATGTGAAGCTCTCTGAGCTTCGGAAACAGTTTGCCTATGTGCTTCAGAACACGCCGCTCCTTTCCGGGACCATCCGGGAGAACATTGCCTACGGGTGTTCGGGGGAAGTGGGCGAGGAGCAGATCATACGTGCGGCGAAGCTTGCGGATGCCCATGAGTTCATCCTGGAACAGAGGGAAGGGAATGACACCCAGGTGGGGGAGGGCGGAATGAATCTGTCCGGCGGCCAGAGACAGCGGATCGCACTGGCCAGGGCCATGATCCTCGCGCCGCCTTACCTGCTTTTGGACGAGGCCACGGCCAGCCTGGATCATCGGTCGGCCGGCCGGATCGGGGCGTGCGTCCGGAAGGCGGAGACTCTTGACACGGTGGTGTTTATTTCCCATAATAGAGAAGAAATTGTCAGTGCGGATTATGTGATCGTCATGAAGGACGGGCGGACGGCGGCGGCGGGGACTCCCAAGGAGCTTGAGGAAAATCCGGATTACCTTGCCCTTACGTCCTTAAAATATGGGGAGGTGCCAGTATGAAGAAGTGGCCGGTGGTGTTTGCCTTCGTCCTTGCGCTGTCTTTTGGGGGAATGCTTTTGTTGGTGGCCCTGAGCCCTGATTTTGTGGAACCGGTCTCGCTTCTTTCCCAGGAGGGGGTCCCGGAGGACAGTCCCATCTGGGAGAAAAAACTGGATGATCTTGCGGACTATCTCATTTCCGAGGGCGTGCTTTCGACGGGGGATTATGGGCTCCTTTCTGCGGGGGTTGCCACGGATGCCCGTCTGTATGAGGACGTGGAGCTTTACTGGTGGGACGTGAAAAACCTGGAGGAGGGGACGGCGGAGTACAAGGCTTATGAGGAGGCGGTGTCGGAGGGGGTCATCGACCTGTGGAGTTCGGGAAATCTGATGAATGTGACGGTCCACGGCCCCTTTGCCATCGGCTACCATGCCAATTATCAGGGGGATTTTGACAGACTTCTGGAATTGTTTTATGCTTACTGTGCGGAAGAGTAGACGGCGGGGAGGAAGAGGAATGATCAGGACGGTGTTTGTGGAGGCGGATCCGGAATTTCGGGCGGAGCTTTACGGACTGTTGGAGTTTTACCGGAATTTTGAGGTGGCGGAGACCTTTGACGACGTGAACCTGGCCTGTGATTACATCATGGCCCACGAGGTGGACGTGGTCTTTATCCGCATGGACATCGGCGATCCCAGCCGCAGCGGCGACGGTTCTTTTCTGGCTTCTTATATTCACATGAACCGGCCGGACATCCAGGCGGTCCTCTATGATGAAAGGGAGGAGCGTGCGTTTCTGGCTTTCCGGCTGGGGGCCGCCGCCTTTTTTAAGATTCCGGCGGACCCGATGGATTTCCAGCAGGTGATCGGGCGGCTCACCTACATTTACGGCCTGCAGCAGTACAAGAAGGATGCGAAGACCAGAAGTCTGATGGTGAAGACGAAGGAGGGGTATCATATCATCCGTTTTTCGGACATCCTCTTTATCGAGCGGAGCGCCAGAAAGACCAACATGGTCTGTGTGAACGGCCAGTCCATCCAGATCTCCAACTATACCATGGACGAGCTGGAGAGGATCCTGGGCGGCGGTCATTTTTACCGCTGCTACCAGTCTTTTATCGTGAATCTGAAGAAGGTGACGGGACTCCACATCGACAGCGGAAAGAAGAGCTACACCCTGGCCCTCTCCGGTTTTGAGGGCGAGATCATCCTGAGCCGGGAAAAGCACCGGGAGGTGGTGGAGCTTCTGCAGAAGTATTATTCGGATGTGCGGCTGTGAGCGGGGGAGTGACGGGGACTACCGTGATCAGGAAGTGTAGCAACTAACGGATCATTGCGTTGACAAACAGAGTGCAAACAAAAACAGAGGGAAGATTACGGTTTCATCGTAATGCCCTCTGTTTTCTTTTCAAACATTGGCGTTTCTTAAATTTCTCCGTATTAAGAAGCTGGCAAAGGCTTTTCTACAGATAATTTGAAACTGATGCGCCGATTTTATGTGACCTATGTCAATGATCAAATTGGGGAAACGGTGTTTCTCCAATTTCAAAATCTCCCCGCTACCAAAACAGGCAGGCGGTTTTATCTCAGTTGGTCTCATTACCTGAAACGCATGCGCATTGATAATGTAGACGAGCGGCACTTTTACGAAATTGAGGCAGTCAAAAATGACTGGAGCCTATCAGAGTTAAAACGCCAGTTTAATAGTGCGTTGTATGAGCGGCTGGCGTTGAGCAGGGAGAAGGACAAAGTATATGCCCTTGCGCTTGAAGGGCAAATCCTTGAAACACCAGCGGATGTGGTAAAAGACCCTTATGTTCCCGAATTTTTGGGGCTTCAGGAGTTGCCAGAATACTCGGAAAGTGAGATGGAGAGCCGAATCATTGATCATTTTTGGTGAATTGAAGCATCAGGATATCGGACAGATGCAGATG
>CAJUOF010000086.1 GCA_910587905.1 uncultured Lachnospiraceae bacterium | reverse complement strand
TGTAGCGCTGCAGACCGGCTTTTCCGACCAGAGTCATTTCACCCACTATTTTAAACAGTTCATCGGACTGGCGCCCGGGGCCTATCAGGACATCTTTAAACATGCGGGGCCGTAGAGTTTCCGGCCCCTCACACCTTCACTCCCTCGAACAATTCGTACATGTTGACATGTCGTAAAAGATGCCGTCGATTTTTTCCTGTTTTCTGTAGTCTTCTTTCAGCAGTGGCATACGTTCACATCCTTTCTTTTTTTCAAGTGTACCACAAATCGCCTTTAAATCCAATCCAAATACAAAATATGGTTGAAAACCGTGTTCTCTTCGTGTATGATAGACGGGGAGTGCCCGGAGAACGGGCACAGACGAGGAGAAATACGACATGGCAATGACGAAAAAGCCGGTGACCGGCATGAAGGACATCCTGCCTGCGGAGATGCAGGTGAGGGATTACGTGATCCGTGTGATCCAGGAGACCTATAAGAGCTTCGGCTTTTCCCATATCGAGACGCCCTGTATGGAGAACATCGGGAATCTCTCCAGCAGGCAGGGCGGGGAGAATGAGAAGCTGATCTTTAAAGTGTTAAAGCGGGGGGAGAAGCTTCATATCCCGGAGGCGAAGGAGGAGGCGGACGTGGTGGACTGCGGCATGCGCTACGACCTGACGGTGCCCCTGTGCCGCTATTACGCGGGCCATTCGGCGGAGCTTCCGTCCCCCTTCAAGGCCCTCCAGATGGGGAACGTGTGGCGGGCGGACAGGCCCCAGAGGGGAAGGTTCCGCCAGTTCATGCAGTGCGACATCGACATCCTGGGGGATTCCACCTGTCTGGCGGAGATCGAGCTCATGTCGGCGACGACGACCCTTTTAGGGAAGCTGGGCTTTCGTGGTTTTACGGTCTGCTTCAACGACCGGCGGGTCTTAAAGGCCATGGCGGCTTACAGCGGTTTTTCGGAAACGGATTATGACCAGGTGTTCATCATCCTGGACAAGATGGACAAGATCGGCATGGACGGCGTAAAGGCGGAGCTTCTGGAGAGCGGCTTTTCGAAGGAGTCCGCAGAAAAGTACCTGGGCCTGTTTGCGGCGGTCTCCGGGGCGGAGGACGGTCTGTCCTGTCTGGAAGAGAAGCTTGCCGGATCGATCGACGGTACGGTGATCCCTTCTATGCAGACCATCATGGAGAGCGTGAAGGCGGCGGCTTCCTGCGGGTTTTCTCTGGTCTTCGACCCGACCCTGGTGCGGGGCATGTCCTACTACACCGGCTCCATTTTCGAGATCAAGATGGAGGGCTTCGGCGGTTCCGTGGCCGGAGGCGGACGCTACGACGAGATGATCGGCAAGTTTACCGGCATGGACACGCCCGCCTGCGGATTTTCCATCGGCTTTGAGCGGATCATCACCATCCTGATGGAGCAGGGTTTTGCGGTGCCGGAAGCGGGGAAGAAGAAGGCGTACCTGCTGGAGAAGAACCTGCCGGCGAAGGACATGGTGAAGGTACTGGCGGCGGCCGGGAAGGAACGGGAAATGGGCGTCCAGGTGCTGGTGGCGGGGATGAAGAAGAACAAGAAATTCCAGAAGGAGCAGCTCGCAAAAGAGGGTTACGAGGAATTCGTGGAATGCTACCGGGAGAAATAAAGACAGAGGAGATGGATCGGACATGTTTCAGTCAAGAACGCACACCTGCAACGAGCTTCGGATCGGGCACGTGGGGGAGAAGGTAACGCTGGCCGGGTGGTATGAGAACCTGCGCCGGGTGAGCAAAAATCTGGGCTTTTTGATTCTCAGGGATTTTTACGGGGAGACCCAGGTGGTCATTGAGTCGGAGGAGATGATGGAGCAGGTCGCTTCCCTGAACCGGGAGTCGACCCTCTCCGTGACGGGTACGGTGCGGGAGCGCTCCAGCAAGAATGCGGCCCTTCCCACCGGGGAGGTTGAGGTGGTGCCGGAGTCGTTGGAGGTTCTGGGAAAGTGCTATCACAACGCCCTGCCCTTCGAGGTGTCCCGCTCCAGGGAGGCCGACGAGAACGCCCGCTTAAAATACCGGTATCTGGATCTTCGCAATCCCGAGGTGCGGGAGAAGATCCTCATGCGCTCCCGCATCGTGGCGGAACTCAGGAAACGGATGATGGATCTGGATTTTTACGAGATCACGACGCCGATTTTAACCTGTTCCTCCCCGGAGGGGGCCAGGGACTATCTGGTGCCCTCCAGGAACCATCCGGGCAAGTTTTACGCCCTGCCCCAGGCGCCCCAACAGTTCAAGCAGCTTCTGATGGCGTCGGGCTTTGACCGGTATTTCCAGATCGCCCCCTGCTTTCGGGACGAGGACGCCAGGGCGGACCGCTCCCCCGGCGAGTTCTATCAGTTGGACATGGAGATGGCCTTCGCCTCCCAGGAGGACGTGTTCGCCATCATCGAGCAGGTGCTCCCGCCGGTGTTTGAAAAGTACGGAACCTATGGCCGGGCTTCCGGGGCTCCCTTCACCAGGATCTCCTTCCGGGATTCCATGGAGCGGTTCGGTACGGACAAGCCGGACCTTCGGATCAAGCTGGAGCTTTCCGACGGGACGGCGGTGATGAAGGACTGCGGCTTCGAGCCCTTTGCCGGGGCCGAGGTGAGGGCGGTGGTGTGCCCGGAGTTCACGGAGAGCCGCAAGGTGATCGACAAGATCTGCGCCGACGTGGAGGTCCAGACGGGGCGGAAGCTCTACTGGTGCAAGGCGGGGGCCGACGGGAGCCTGACGGGAGGCATCTCCAAGTTCCTGGCGGAGAGAAAAGAGGAGGTGTTCTCCGCCCTCTCCTTGAAGGGCGGCGAGCTTTTGCTCCTGGCGGCGGGCACGAAGGGGGAGGCCCAGAAGACTGCCGGGGCCGCAAGGAAGATCGTGGCCAATTACGCAGAGCGGTATATCGATAAGGAATGTTATGAATTCTGCTGGATCGTGGATTTCCCCATGTATGAGATCGGCGAGGAGTCGGGGGAGCTGGAATTCTGCCACAATCCCTTCTCCATGCCCCAGGGCGGCAGGAAGGCCTTAAAGGAGCAGGATCCCCTGGAGATCTGTGCCTACCAGTACGACCTGGTCTGCAACGGCATCGAGCTCTCTTCCGGGGCGGTGAGGAACCATGACCCGGAGATCATGATCGAGGCGTTCCGGCTGGTGGGTCTCGGCGAGGAGGACGTGAAGGCCAAATTCCCGGCCATGTACAATGCCTTCTGTTACGGTGCGCCGCCCCATGCGGGCATCGCCCCCGGCGTGGACCGGATGGTCATGCTCCTCGCCGGGGAGGACAGCATCCGGGAGGTCATTCCCTTCCCCATGAACAAGAACGCTCAGGACGTCATGATGGGAGCGCCCTCCGAGGTGGATCCGAAGCAGCTTAGGGACGTGCACATCAAGCTGGATATCTGTGAGAAAGAGTCGTAAGATCACGAGGGAAACGATAGAGACAAAAATCATAAATCATTGCGAAAAGCAGGAGGAAAAACCATGTATGCATTTGATGAAGTAACTGCCTATGATCCGGAGGTGGCAAAGGCCATCGAGGACGAGCTGGGGAGACAGAGGAGCCATCTGGAGCTGATCGCCTCCGAAAACCTGGTGAGCAAGGCCGTCATGTCGGCCATGGGAAGCGTGCTGACCAACAAGTATGCGGAGGGCTATCCGGGAAAGCGCTACTACGGCGGCTGTGAGTACGTGGACGTGGTGGAGGAGCTGGCCAGGGAGCGGGCGAAGAAGCTCTTTGGCTGCGAGTACGCCAACGTGCAGCCCCATTCCGGCGCGCAGGCCAACATGGCGGCCTTTTTCGCCATCTTAAAGCCCGGCGACACGGTGATGGGCATGAACCTGGCCCACGGCGGCCATCTGACCCACGGGAGCCCAGTCAACATGTCCGGCGCTTATTTTAAGATCGTCCCCTACGGCGTGACGGACGAGGGCGTCATCGACTATGACGAGGTCCGCCGTCTGGCCAAGGAGTGCAGGCCGAAGCTTATTGTGGCCGGAGCCAGCGCTTATGCGAGGGAGATCGATTTCAAACGGTTCCGGGAGATCGCCGACGAGGTGGGCGCTTACCTGATGGTGGACATGGCCCATATCGCCGGCCTGGTGGCGGCGGGACTCCACATGAGCCCCATTCCCTACGCCCATGTGACCACGACCACCACCCACAAGACCCTGAGAGGTCCCAGGGGAGGCATGATCCTCTGCAGCAACGAGGTCGAAGAGAAATTCAATTTCAACAAGGCCGTGTTCCCCGGAATCCAGGGCGGCCCCCTCATGCACGTGATCGCAGCCAAGGCCGTCTGCTTCAAGGAAGCGCTGGAGCCCGGCT
>CAJUOF010000085.1 GCA_910587905.1 uncultured Lachnospiraceae bacterium | reverse complement strand
GAGATTCGGTTACGTGACTGGAGTTCAGACGTGTGCTCTTCCGATCTGATTGATTTTATTCCAAGCGAGCCTCGTCAGCTTTGCTGACCCTCATCTTTTGGGGCCCGTGTGCATAAAAAGAGACAGCCAATCCATCGACCGACTGCCTCTCTTTACACGTTTTTCTTCTTTTCAACTCGTCTGTTCTGCCGCTGCCTACTGCATCGCCCTCGTCCAGACCGCCATTCTACTCCGCTGCACCGGTCTCTGCTGCCAAAGTCTCGTCTGTCGTCTCCTCAACTGACTCTGCCTCGGTCTCCGGCAACTTGTACAAATTGGTATCAAAAGTGATTTGGCTCCACACCTTCTCGTCCACCTTGAAGGAAGGCGCCTCTTTCACCCATCCGGCATAGACTGTCTGGAAGTGCTCGCTCTGTCTCTTGCGGACGACCTCCGGTTTCTCCCTGTCGGTGGCGTCCCGGTCAAAATCCGATACACAATAGACCACGTACCAGCCGTAACCCTCCTGGTAGACGCTGCCCGTCTCGCCGGTCGCAAGGGACAAGCCCAGATTTCCAAGCTCATTGTCGATATCGCCCTCGCCATAAGTGTTCGTACCGGAGTAATAGTTCTCGTTCTCTTCACCGATGGCGTCCATCGCTTCCTCAGAATTCTCTCCGCCTTCCACCCGGGCCTTAATCTCCTCCGCCTGAGCCTTTGCAGCCTCGGCGTCATCCCCATCCTTCACCTGAATGTAACGGATAATGCGCTGAGCAGCTTCTTCGTCGCTGACCTCCGTGTCCACATCCTTGATGGCCTCCTGATAAGCTTTCATGGCAAGAGCGTTGTCCGTCACAAACTCCTTTAACCGCTCCTCGGTAATGTTCGTCGCCTCTTTGACAGACTCGTCCATGCTCTCCATGATCTGACTTGCAGCCTCGTCCACCTTCTTTAATTCGTCCTCACTGAGGACAAGCCCCAACTCTTCGGCCTTCGCCTTCAGCACATGAGTCTGATAGATCCCTGCCATGACACTCTGTTTGCTGTATGCCTCGTAGGTCGTCCCAGTTCCCAGGTCGGACTGCCACATGCCGGCAGGGTCCATGCCGTACATCGTATAAGAATACTCCATCATGTATTGGTTCGACCTGGCCATATAATTGGCCTCGTCCAGATAAATCTTCGTATCTCCCAGAGTCGCCACCACCGTGTCGGGATATGTCTCCAAGGTCACCCTGGTCCGTCCGCAGCCGGCCGCCGTCCCAAGCAGGAGGGCCGCGGCTGCCACAGGCGCCAGCTTCCTCAACAATTTCTTCATAATAACCATTTCCTCCTGGATCGTTTCCTCTCTGCCCGCAAAAAGCCCACAGGCATTAGCTATTATAATACCAAACCGTCAAAGTAGCAACTCTTTTATGGCATTTAACAGGATTTTCACCTTTTCCGCCATCTGCCTGGGCTCCTTGTTCTCCTTTTTCCGGTCCATGTAGGTGAGATAAGGCGGCTCCGCGCCGGAAAATTTAAGGGCCCCGCCGTACCGCTTCATGAGCTCCGGCAGCCGTTCCACCTGAAAGGGCGCCTTCTCGTACAGCGTGAGCCGCACCTCCGAAAGATTGCCGGAAAGCTCCGTCACGTAGGCGCTGTGGGCCAGGCCCTTCAGGAGAGAGACCTCCAGGAGGTTTTCCACGGCCCTGGGAATGTCCCCGAACCGGTCGATGAGCTCGTCCCTCATGTCGTCGGCCTCGGCCTCGTTCTCAATGCCGGAGATCCGCTTGTAGATCTCCAGCTTCTGTGC
This sequence comes from uncultured Lachnospiraceae bacterium, assembly GCA_910587905.1. GTDB lineage: Bacteria > Bacillota > Clostridia > Lachnospirales > Lachnospiraceae > Lientehia. Next base: position 4,598 of record CAJUOF010000085.1, on the reverse strand, counting down.
CTCGTTCTTAATATAAGAAGGCGGGATGAAGGCGTCGATGTTGAAGTCGATGACCGTGTCGAAGGCCTCCTCCGTACCCTCCCCCTTGATGGCCTTCACCGCCTCGTTTAAGAGCTTGCAGTAAAGGTCGTAGCCGATGGCCTCCATGTGGCCGTGCTGCTCGGCCCCCAGGAGGTTCCCGGCGCCCCGGATCTCCAAATCCCGCATGGCGATCTTGATGCCGGAGCCAAGCTCCGTAAATTCCCGGATGGCCGCCAGCCGCTTCTCGGCCACCTCCTTCAAAAGCTTGTTGCGCTTATACATGAGGAAGGCATAGGCCGTCCGTCCGGAGCGGCCCACCCGGCCCCTGAGCTGGTAGAGCTGGGAGAGACCGAACCGGTCCGCGTCGTGGATGACCATGGTGTTCACGTTGGAGATGTCCAGCCCCGTCTCGATGATGGTGGTGGAGACCAGCACGTCGATCTCCCCGTTGATGAAGTCCAGCATGATCCGTTCCAATTGCTGCTCCCGCATCTGGCCGTGGGCGTAAACCACCACCGCCTCCGGCACCAGCTTCTGGATCTTCACCGTGATATCCTCGATGTCCCGGACCTTGTTGTACACGTAGTACACCTGGCCGCCTCTGGCCCTCTCCCGCTCAATGGCCTCCCGCACCATCTCCTCGTTGTATTCCATGACGTAGGTCTGGATGGGCACCCGGCCCGTAGGCGGCTCCTCCAGGACGCTCATGTCCCGGATCCCCGCCAGGCTCATGTGGAGGGTCCTGGGAATGGGCGTGGCCGTCAGGGTCAGCACGTCCACGTTCTCACGGAGCTTCTTGATCTTCTCCTTGTGGGCCACGCCGAACCGCTGCTCCTCGTCGATGATCAGAAGGCCCAGATCCTTGAAGGCCACGTCCGCCGAGAGCACCCGGTGAGTTCCGACGACCACATCCACCAGTCCTTTTTTCAGGTCTGCCAGAGTCTTTTTCTGCTCCGAGGCCGTCCGGAACCGGGAGAGCATATCCACCCGCACCGGAAAATTCATCATCCGCTGGACAAAGGTATTGTAATGCTGCTGGGCCAAAATCGTGGTGGGCACCAGGTAGACCACCTGCTTTCCCTCCTGCACCGCCTTGAAGGCCGCCCGGATGGCGATCTCCGTCTTCCCGTAGCCCACATCCCCGCAGATCAAGCGGTCCATGATCTTTCCGCCCTCCATGTCCCGCTTGACCGCCTCGATGGCCGCCTCCTGGTCCTCCGTGGCCTCGTAGGGAAACAGCTCCTCAAACTCCCTCTGCCAGACCGTGTCCGGCCCGTAACGGAACCCCTCGCTCCTCTGCCTGGCCGCATAGAGCTCCACCAGATCCTTGGCGATGTCCTTGACCGCCCCCTTGGCCCTGGCCTTGGTCCGTCCCCATTCCTGACCGCCCAGGCGGTTTAGCTTCGGCGCCTTCGCCCCGGCCCCCGCATATTTCTGGATCATGTCAAGCTGGGTCACCGGCAGGTACAGGCTCCCGTTCCCCCCGTATTCCAGCTTGATGTAGTCCCTGGTAACGTGGTCCACCTCGATCTTTTCGATTCCCCGGTAAATGCCCAGGCCGTGGTTCTCATGAACCACGTAATCCCCCACGGAGAGCTCGGAAAAACTCTGGATCTTCCGCCCTTCATAGACACTTTTTTTCCGGCGCTTTTTCTTCTCCGCGCCGAACATGTCGCTCTCCGGGATCACCACGAACTTGATCATGGGATACTCGAAGCCCCGGTGCAGGTTTCCGTAGAGGACGCAGATCTCGCCGGGCAGGATCTCCTTTTCCTCGTCCTCCGTATAATAGGCCAGGAGGTCGTACTGCTCCCTGAGATCCTTCGCCAACCTTGCCCCCCTGGTGCGGGAACCACAGAGAAGGGCCACCCGCCACTTCTCCCTCTTCCATTTTTTCAGGTCTCCCACCAGAAGCTCGAAGCCGTTCTTATAGGAACTTCCGTTCTTCACGGTCATGCTGTAGCGCCTTTTCACCGGAAACGCCTTCTGTTCCAGGGCGGAAAAGAGGACGCTCCGCTTCCCGGAAAGGGCCGCCGCCGTCTGGCCCGCCGACCAGAGGATGTCCGTCTGGCCCGGCAGGAGATACCCTTTCTCCAGCCGGTTCTGCATGCTCTCCCGAAACTCCGTCTCCAGAACCTCCGCCTTTTCCAAGATCCTGGCCGGCTCGTCCAGGAACACCGGGGCCTCCTCCCCGAAATAATCCACGAAGGACACCGTGTCCGGGCAGAAGTACCGGATACAGCTCTCCAAGGCTCCGGGAAACCATCCCTCCGACAGTTCCTCCGAGAGCTCCTTCACGGCCGTATCCAGCCGGTGGGCCTCCTCCGTCCGGCCCGAGTCCCGGAGGGCTTTCACGGAGGTCTTCCGCTCCCTCTCCATCTTCAAAAGCCCCGCCTTAAGGCTCTCCGTTGAGACCACCAGCTCCCTGGCCGGATACAGCCGCACCCTCTGCAGCCGTTCGACGGACCGCTGGCTCTCCGCGTCAAAAGAGCGGATGGAATCCACCTCGTCCCCCCAGAGCTCGACGCGGACCGGATTCTCCTCCGTCAGGGGAAACACGTCCAGGATCCCGCCCCGGACGCAGAACTGCCCGCCCTGCTCCACCTGGCCGCACCGCTCGTAGCCCATGGCCGTGAGCAGTTCCTTTGCCGTCTCCATGGAAAACTCCTCACCCTCCTCCACGGTGAGAATGCTGTCCTCCAGAGCCTTTAAGGGCATCAGGTGGTCCATGCAGCCATCCACCGTGGTGATCACGGTCCCCCGCTCCCCCTCCAGGAGCTGCTTTAACACCAGGAGCCGCTTGCCGCCAAGGACCTTCCCCTGGATGTCCGCGCCGGAAAAAAGCAGGTCCTTCGCCGGGTACAGAAACACGTCCGCGTCAAAGGTCCGGTAATCGTCGTAAATGTCCCTCGCCCTGGCGTCGCTGTAGGTCACCACCAGTTTAAAGGGAAACTCCCTCCCAAGCTCCGCCATCTGATGTACCTTCTGAGAATCCGTGCCGCCGCTGACAGAAACAGGACCCCTGCCCCTGCAAAGGTCCTCCTTCGTGTCTTCGTATTCCTTAAGCTCCGGCAGCGGGTTTCGAAACGAACCTGCCATCTGTCACCTCCGCATTCTGTACGCTTGAGTTTTTACATCTTGATGTCGCAAGTAACACGGAAGAAAAGCGGTTCTTTGTCTACGTTCCACTTCGGTCGGCGCTAAACGAGTGCCACCGGCACTCAGCGCCACGCCGAAACACGCTTCCGGTCTACGCTCCGCTCCGGTCGGTGCTAAACGAGCGCCACTGGCGCTCAGCACCTCGAAAGCTCGCAGCGGTACGTAAGAGGCTCCCTTCGCTTACACTCGGGACCCTCTAAGTACCGGCGGCTTTCGAACGGTTCCGGCTTAGAAAAAACCGTTTTCTTCCTGATGTATGCAAGATGCAAAAACTCAAGCGGTCTCATAGCTTCTTCTTTCCATTAAATTGATTCATGGCCTCGGCCATCTGCCCGCTCACGATGAGGGCGGCCGCCTGGCCGGCCCGGCCGATGGCCTCCCGCACGTCTGCCAGCTCTTCCGACGGAAAGCGGCCCAGCACGTAGTCGGCCAGATCCATCCGGGAGGGTTTGTCCCCCACCCCGATGCGGATCCTGGGAAACTGGTCCGACCCCAGGCAGGAAATAATGCTCTTCATCCCGTTATGGCCGCCGGCGCTCCCCTTCTCCCGGATCCGAAGCCGCCCCACGTCCAGATTGACGTCGTCATAGATGACCAGGACCTCCTCCGGCGAAAGCTTGTAGTAAGCCGCCGCCGCCTGGATGCTCTCCCCGCTCAGATTCATATAGGTCTGCGGTTTTACAAGAACCACCTTCTGCCCTTCGATAACGCCCTTTCCGATCAGCGCCTTGTGCTTCCTCGCATCCACGTCGATCCCATATTTCTCCGCCAGCACGTCGATGGCCCCGAATCCCACATTGTGCCTGGTCCCGGCATACTTAAGCCCCGGATTCCCAAGTCCCGCAATTATAAACATAACGCTCTTTTCCCTCTACTTTGTTTTCTTCCAGGAGGAAGGGTTGAATAAGATCAGCATGGGAAACAGTTCCAGCCTCCCCGCCAGCATGCAGAAGGAGAGCACCAGCTTGCTGAACACGGAAAATCCCGCGAAATTCCCCATGGGCCCCACGGCAGAAAGACCCGGTCCGATATTCCCGAGGGCCGACAGCACCGCCGTGATGGTCGACTCGATGTCATAGCCGTCGACGGAGATCAGGATCATGGCCGTCCCGGCGATCATCATGTACGTGGCAAAAAAGATCAGGATCCCCTTCAAAACGCTCTGCTCGATGATCCGCCCGTCCATCCTGGGCGCATGGACCCTCCTCGGATGGATCAACCGCCGGAATTCCTCCCGGAGCGCCTTGATGAGCGCCAGAAGACGGCTCACCTTGATGCCGCCGCCGGTGGAACCGGCGCTGGCCCCCACGACCATCAGGACCACGATCACCATCTTGCTGAAGGTGGGCCACAGGTTAAAGTCCGTCGAACTGTAGCCGGTGGTGGTGATGATGGACGACACCTGGAAAAAGGCGCTT
>CAJUOF010000084.1 GCA_910587905.1 uncultured Lachnospiraceae bacterium | reverse complement strand
GCCAAGTCGGGCGCGGATAAACGCTGAAGGCATCTAAGCGTGAAGCCCCCCTCAAGATGAGATATCTCATACGAAAGTAATAAGACCCCTTGAAGACGACGAGGTAGATAGGGCAGAGGTGGAAGTGCAGCAATGTATGGAGCTGACTGCTACTAATCGGTCGAAGGCTTATCCAGGTGGGAAAGGTGTTGGAGAGAGATTGGTCAATGTGTAGTTTTGAAGGTATAGGGAGAACCGGAAGGGGATATCCTAATACCGGTGAGGGATGTGGAAGACATCTCAGAAAAGAGAATGATCCTCGATAGCTCAATGGTAGAGCAATGACACGGTCGCACACCGAAGAAAGAGTGCAGAAAAACAGAATAATCCTCGATAGCTCAATGGTAGAGCACTCGGCTGTTAACCGAGTTGTTGTAGGTTCGAGCCCTACTCGGGGAGCTGAGAAAACCTGCAAACATCAATGTTTACAGGTTTTTATTATTAAACAAAAATCTATTTTTATATGTAGCAAAAAATGAATCCGAAAACAAAATGTTTATGAATACATATCTACGGGATGCATGAAAAACCTTACTGTATCCATTAAGATCCCATACGTAAAGTTTCATGTTTGAGTTTTAGTACAATTTTTTAAGATTATGACGAAACCGATGATAGAAAGAGATTGCAAATAAGGCAGTCTCTTTTTTATGTGTTTAAGAAAAACACATAGCAAGTGTAATGTACATAGCCGCATGATCCTTATGGAAGCGATCATGCGGCTAAATTTATGTGAAAGGAGGACACACACCATGTACCCACAGGGTATGACGGAGAAATGCAAGGTGATCGCCTTGACGAACCAGAAAGGCGGCGTAGGAAAGACCACCACAGCGGCCAACCTGGGTGTAAGTCTGGCACGTCAGGGGAAAAAGGTCTTGCTGATTGACGCTGATGCTCAGGCCAATCTTACGATGTCGCTGGGATACAGCCGGCCCGACGATTTACCGGTCACGCTGTCCACCATTATGCAGGAGATGATTGACGATCATCCTTTCGACGTTGCAAAAAGCATTCTGCATCACGAAGAAGGCGTTGACCTGTTACCGGCTAATATTGAATTATCAGGATTGGAGGTAAGGTTATTCAATACCATAAGCCGTGAAAGCGTGCTGAAAACCTGCATTAACGAAGTAAAAAAGAATTATGATTATGTGTTGATTGACTGTATGCCTTCTCTCGGAATGCTGACGATCAATGCATTGGCGGCGGCTGATAGCGTGGTTATTCCGACTCAGCCGCATTATCTTTCTGCGAAAGGATTGGAATTACTGCTTCGTTCTGTGTCCAAGGTCAAGCGGCAGATCAATCCTCACCTGCGGATTGACGGTATCCTTATGACGATGGTAATACCCCGCACGAATATTTCCAAAGAGATTACAGAAACGGTAAGAAGTGCTTACGGGCAGAAGATCCGGGTTTTTGACACACAGATTCCCCATTCCGTCCGGGCTGTGGAAGCCACAGCGGAGGGAAAAAGCCTATTCGCCTATGACAAGAATGGAAAAGTGACAGCCGCTTATGAATGGTTCGGGAGGGAGGTGATGGAGATTGGCAAGAAGCAAAGGAAGCAAGATAGAACTGACTGCATACGATGACCTTTTTGAGACGGACGAAAGTCGGGCAGAGGCCAATTTAAGCAAAGTTCGGGAAATTCCTATTGCAGAGATTGACGAGTTTCCAGATCATCCCTTTAAAGTTTTGCAAGACGAGGACATGGAACAGCTTGTGGAAAGTATTAAGCAGAGAGGCGTCATGACTCCTGCGGCAGTTCGGCAGAAAGAGGACGGGCGGTACGAACTGATCAGCGGCCACAGGAGAAGAAAAGCCTGTGAGCTTGCGGGCCTGGAAACTCTGAAATGCGAGGTGAAGGACTTGACTCGTGACGAGGCAATCATTGTCATGGTGGAAAGCAATCTTCAACGCTCCACGATCCTGCCCAGTGAGAAAGCTTTTGCTTATAAGATGCGACTGGAGGCGATGAAGCGACAAGCGGGTAGACCATCAAAAGAAAATGTGTCTCCATTGGGGACACATTTACGGAGCGATGCTGAACTTGCTGAAAAGGTTGGAGAAAGTCGTAATCAAATTCAGAGATATATCCGCTTAACTGGCCTTGTCCCCGAAATCTTGCAAATGGTAGATGAAAAACAGATTGCTTTCCGCCCTGCGGTGGAAATTTCCTATCTTACCGAGGAACAACAGTATACGCTCTTGGAAGCCATGAGTTATAACGACGCTACGCCCTCTCTTGCACAAACGATCAAAATGAAAAAATTTATGCAGGACGAAAAACTCACAAACGAGGTTATCCAGAGCATTATGCAGGAGGAAAAGCCGAACCAGAAAGAGAAGCCAGTTTTTAAAGATGAACGGATCACCAGACTGATTCCGAGATCCATACCCAGGGGACAGGAAACGGATTTCGTAGTCAAGGCTCTTACGTTTTACAACCGCCATCTGCAAAAACAACGGGGGCAGGAGCGATAGCCGCACATCGAGGGAGAAGTCCGCCTAGTTGACAGGAAAGAGAGGATAGCCACATGGTTGGCCGTCTCCGCCTTGCTCCGACCAGCGGGGGAGCTGTGTCGCCGTCCCCCTCTCCACACCTCACCCCCTTGATACTGCCAAAACTAACCGAAAAGAAAAAATATGTAAACCGTTAGAACAGGGGCAGTTTCCACCTTTGAGGGTTCACCCGTTTTTTTGTATAATGGGGCCATAAACGAAGGAGGTTGATGAAGATGAAAAAACAAATAGGGATGGCAGTTATGGCCTTGATGTTTGCGATGGCGCAAGGGTGTTCCAAAGGCACCGCTGCTTCTGTGGAGGAAACGGAGTTTGTAGCAGAAATCCGGGAAACGGAAGGAGAAAAACAGGAGGAAATGGAAAGTGGAACTTCAGAAGAATCGCCTTATTCGGAGTTAGAAAAATTGACCGGGCCAGAAATTACAGAAACGGAGGTGGAAAGCAAAGAGCAAACCGAAAGCAAAAAAAATAATAGTTTAGAACCTGTGGTGGCGGGTTCCATGGAGGACACGGAAACGTCCACAAAGGAGGATTCCGAAAAAAAGATTCCAAGAGTTTCGGCAGAAGTCCCGGAGAGAGCTTCGGGGACATCGGCAACGGAGGCTTTAAGGGAAAGCGTCCAGCCTTCCTCTTCAGCCTCTCAGGAGCTTTCCCCAATCGCACCGGAGACGGAGCCGGTTTTTACGAATCCACCGGAAACCCAGCCAGAATCGGAGCCGCCTGTAGAGACTTCACCGGTCTCAGAACTGGAAACAGAAGCCCCGCCGGAGACGGAGCCGAAAACAGCGTATGACTATCCTTTTGACATGGACGCTATCCGGTCGGACTGCATCGGAATCGGACAGGGGATGGGACTTGCACTGGACACTTCCCTTACTCCTGGAAATGCCGCCTGGTGGAATCCCGTGACGGCTTCCCAAAGTAATCAGGGGGCCGGATTGAAGCAGAGTCTTAGGTCTTATGTTTCTTTCCACACTCCGGGCAATCTTGCCAGTTACGGGATGGACGAGATCACGGTCTTTAACATTTACTGCGAACCGAGGGGAAACGGTGAGTATTCTGTGTACTTCCTCTTCGGATAATGGAACATTAAAACGAGATATTGTAACGGGCATTCCCCTCTGTTTTCTATGACAGGGGGGATTTTTTTATGCCCGAAACCAAGAAAGGATCAGGAAAGTTTATGAAAAAAACGTTGAGATCAGGCGGCAGACGAGTCCTGGCGGCTTTGCTCTGCCTTCTTATGGCAATGGCGACATTGCCGCTATCCGCATTCGCATGGACGAGCGAGGAAGGGAAGCGTTGCACATCTCTTGTCGGGAGCCAGTTGATCGGCTCTGATGGGGAGCCTTACCGGGCACCACTGGAATTTCATGCTCTTTTTTACAATCCGGATGGCAGCTTTCATACTATCTCCTTCCAAACAGAGGGACATGCCAGAACGAGATATTTGCTGGTCGACGATTCCGGAAGTCCACGTTCCGCCTATTGTGTAGAAGCCGGTGCTCCGTTTGGTTCCGGAAATCCTTACGTTTCTGAGAACAGCGACAACAGCTCCTATTTCCGGAACCTCCCCATGTCCGCTCAGTTCGGCATCATGCTGGCTCTGATTTATGGCTGGCAAGAGGGAAAGGTTTCACCGGTGTCTGGGACAAACGAGGACGATTACCTTTACGCTACCCAGGTCCTCATATGGGAATATCAACAGCAGATCCGGACAAGTCCGACCGATCTGCATGACGCCAACGGCGTGGCAGGAGGCACTTACCTTGCGACTCTTGAGGGCAGACCGGCCAGGAAGTGTTACGACTGGATGCTGATCCAGATGTCCAGACATTACACGGTGCCGAGTTTTGCTTCCCGGAATCAGAACCAGGCGGATACCCATACTCTGCGGTATCATCCGGTTATGAAAAAATACAGTCTCACCCTCACTGACACCAACAACACCCTTGCAGATATTCGGTTTCAGACGGAGGGGCTTACCGTATCCAGAAGTGGGAACCAGTATACCTTCACGAGCGACCGCTTGATTTCGGAACCTCTCCTGGTTTCGGCACAAAGGGCTGTGGCAAACACGGACTGCCGGGAACTGTTGATTTGGGGGAGCGGTGGCAAGCAGACCATGGCTTCCGGGGCCTCCGACCCGGTGTATTTTTATTTTAAGATCGCCACGGAGGCTGAGGGGATCGGGCGGATCAGGAAGATTTCTGAAGACGGCGTTGTATCTGGAATCCGTTTTCATGTCTCTGGCAACGGTGTGGAGGAGACGGTCACGACCGGGGCAGATGGGACAGTAGAGCTCCGGTTGATACCGGGGAAATACACGGTCATGGAGGAAGTTCCGACCCGGTACGAACCGCAGACGGCCCAGACGCTTACCGTTGTAAGCGGCCAGACTTCCACGGTGACATTTCACAATACTCTAAAGCGTGGGAGCCTGAAAGTCACCAAGACCTCGGAGGATGGACTGGTAGAAGGAATGAAGTTCCATTTGTACGGCACCTCATGTTCGGGCCTGCCCGTGGACGAGTATGCGACCACAAACGCCCAGGGCATTGCCACTTTCCAGAACGTTCTTGTCAGTGGTGATACGCCCTATACTCTCGAAGAAGTGGAGACGGCTTCCCGTTACGTCGTGCCGGCTTCCCAGACAGCAGCAGTAGAGTGGGGAAAGGTGACGGAGCGGAGCTTCCACAACGTTTTAAAGAAATTCCGTGTCACCGTGACAAAGACTGACGGGGAGACGGAAACGCCCCAGGGGGATGGTTCCCTTGCCGGTGCCGTTTACGGCATTTACAAGAGTGGGGAGTTGGTGGACACCTATACGACAGACGGAAACGGACGGTTCACGACTGCTTATTATGCCTGTGGCGAGGACTGGAGTATTCGGGAGGTCAGCCCCTCCGAAGGATATCTTTTAGACGAGGCGATCCATCCCGTGGGGGCGGAACCGGAGCTTTACACTGTGGAGCGAAACACCACGAAAAACAACGTGACGGAACAGGCCGTGAAAGGCAAGATTGCCATCATCAAGCACACGGACGACGGGGAGACCCAGATCGAAACACCGGAAGCGGGGGCAGTTTTTGAAGTGTTTCTCAAATCTACCGGAAACTATGAGGCAGCAAAGGAGACGGAGCGGGACATCCTGACCTGTGACGAAAATGGTTTTGCACAGACGAAAGATATGCCCTACGGCATTTACACGGTGCGTCAGACTTCCGGATGGGAAGGGCGGGAGCTGATGAAGCCCTTTGACGTGTTCATCAGTCAGAATGGCCAGATCTATCGGTATCTGATTAACAATGCGGATTTTAAGAGTTATGTGAAGATCGTGAAAACAGACGCAGAGACGGGAAAGGCGATTCCCTATGCCGGAGCCGGGTTCCAGATTTACGACCCGTCCGGGAACCTGGTTACCATGACCTTCACCTATCCCGAAGTAACCGCCATCGACACCTTTTATACCACAGAGGACGGCGATCTTATTACACCGCAGAAGTTACCTTCCGGAAAAGGGTATTCTCTCGTGGAAGTGCAGGCCCCCTATGGCTATGTGTTAAACCCGGAACCAGTTTCCTTTGACGTGGTGCAGGAGGATTCTGAGGAAGAAAGCGGCGTTACGGTGATTGTCGTGGAACGTTCCAACCTGGCGCAGAAAGGCAGAATTGTTGTATCTAAGTCCGGGGAAGTCTTTCATTCCGTTACAGAGAGTGAAGGAATGTATCAGCCTGTTTTCGTCGTATCGGGACTGGAAGGAGCTGTTTACGAGATTACCGCCGCCGAGGACATTGTTACGCCGGACGAGACGGTTCGGGCTTCCAAAGGCGAAGTGGTAGACACCGTGACTACGGACGGGGACGGCATGGCGAAGTCAAAGGAATTATACCTGGGCCACTATGAAGTCCGGGAGACAGAAGCACCCTTCGGTTATGTAAGGAATGAGGAAATCCTTAGTGTAGAGCTTGTGTATGCCGGACAGGAAATCGCCGTGACGGAGACAGCCGCGGACATTTACGACGAACGGCAGAAGGTGAAGATCGACCTGGTAAAGCGCATGGAAGTGAACGAGGCTTACGGAATCGGAAACGGCGGGGAGCTTTCCCACGTAACCTTCGGACTGTATGCTTCGGAAGAACTTGCGGCGGCAGACGGCACAGTTATTCCCACGGATGGTCTGCTTGAGATTCTTTCCCTGGACGAAGAGGGAAGAGGCATGGCAAAGACGGATCTTCCTTTTGGTAGCTATTATGTCAAGGAGCTCTCCACTGCCGATGCCTATGTGATCGGCGAAACAAAATATCCGGTTGCCTTTGCCTATGCGGGTCAAGATACCGCCATTGTCCACCTTTTCGCCAATGACGGGGAGGCCATTGAAAATCCGATCCGTTACGGTTCCGTAAAGGGTAGAAAGTTAGACGAGGACGGAAATAACCTGGAAGGTGCGGTGATTGGGATCTTTCCGGCTGACAGTTCTGAGTTTACAAGGGAAACGGCAATCGACACGGCGGTATCCGGGAAAGACGGCGGGTTCTCCTTTGAGAAAGTTCCCTATGGCACCTGGGTTATCCGTGAGATCGAAAGTCCGGAGGGCTTCATACTCTCCGAAAGGGAATTTTCCGTGGACATCGGTGAAGCCGGGGAAGTGGTGGAGATTGAGTTGGTCAACGAGTTTATTCAGGGCAATCTTGCCGTGATTAAGGTGGACGGGGACGATCCCGGCCAAAAACTTTCCGGTGCGGTGTTCGAGGTTTATGCCGATACGAATCAGGATGGAAACCTGGATTCCGAAGATGTACTGCTTGGCGAAATGGTTGAGGTGGAAAGCGGTGTGTACCGGATGGATGGGCTTCGCTACGGGGATTATCTTGTCCGGGAAGCGGAGGCTCCCGAAGGATTTGTACCGGACGAATCCGTTTATGCCGTGTCTGTCAGGGAGAATGGAAAAACCTACGCCGTGGAAAACCGGGAAGGAATCGGCTTTGCCAATGAAGCAAGGAAAGGGGCTTTGAAGATTGTGAAAACCTCTGATGATCGCAAAGTGGAGGGCTTTTCCTTCCGGGTGACGGGAGTGGACGGCTATGAGCAGACCTTCCAGACCGATGAACGGGGAGAGATTCTCATAGAGGGTCTACGGATCGGGGAGTACACCGTGTCCGAGGTAAGCGACTCCGTATCCGCCGGATACATCCTGCCGGATGATCGTGTGGTGGAGGTTCAGGAAGATTCTGTGGTGATTGTTCAGATGCACAACAAGCTTCGGGATGTTCCGGAGACGGGAGACGCCACAGACCTTACGCCGTGGGTGGTTCTTGCGGCCCTGTCGGTGATCGGTGCCGGAATTTTCGGTCTTATAATTCTGAATAAAAAGAAAAAGGAAGATTAACCATTTGGAATCTATGGGACGGGCGGCGACATGCCGCCCATTTCCCTTTCCAGAGAATCGTTAGGAGGAAGCTTTATGAGCAGTGAACGGAAGGAATACGACTGCCTGTCCTGTCCCTATTCTCGTCACAAGGACGGACGCACGATTTTCTGTGACGTTTGCTTACAGAAGATTTTAGACGGGACACGGAGGGGGAAGGAGGACGGCGATGGAGCAGGAAAACGAAAGAAGGATCGGCCCTTACAAAGTGGAATGCAGCATTCACGTAGGGAAAAAGGAAGTAGTGCTTGGGATTAATGAAAAAGAGGAATATCCATTTTGTGTCTGTTACTGTACGTATAACAATCCCTTTTCTACCCAGTGGGCGGAGGAAGCTGTTGCTTCGGATGATTATCTGGAAGCCGTGCAGATCTTCACGGAACGATTACAGGAGCAGATTGACCAGGTACGAACCGAGCAGAAGAAGTTTTCCTTTGATATGAAACCCTTCACCCTGGCGGACTGCATTCCGGACAATGGATGTGAAAATATAACGGGGAAAGTTGTCGTAATCGACCCAAAGGTCAACCGGTACGAGTACCGGCATTCCGCATATCAACTGGTGTTGGTGGAAGGCGGAGGCGGGGCAGTCGGAGGACGGCGAGGACAGGCGGTGTTGGGAACCGGGCTTGTAGACGGAAAACGGGCCAAGTGGAGCCGTTGCGATATCTTGGGGGGAAATCCGACCGGAGCGAATACCGGAATGGGCCAGGGAAGCTCTGGTAAAGATCAGAGAACAGAGAAAAGAGAAACAGGAAAAGAACAGGGAGGGACGATGATGGAGATACGGGCCTTGACACAGCCGGAACAGAAATACACTTATTCCCAAAGTATGCAACTTATGGGACAGACAGGGAGCATCGGACATCTGCGGGGAGACTTTGGCAGTTCTGGGAGTGACTTTCATACCGCATGGACAGATCACAGGGCACAATGGAACACAGAAGACTTTAAGGCAGAGCTTACCGAGGTTATTAATCAGCTTCGAGAGGGGAAAGGACTTCTGCATAGCCGCCATGACATGATGGCGACTGTAAAAAGGCTGGCGGATTCCGCCTTTATGAGAGACAGTGGTACAGTGTACGGCTTTCGTGTGGATACCGATAAACACGCTTTCTTGCTTCGATGTAACCCGACAAAAGGCGGCTATCACTTTTACTGTTACTGCTATGTAAAGGAATGGCTTGATGAGCATATGCAAAAAGCTGTGCAGGGAATCCGTTTTATCGATCCTCATTATAATGAGAAGTTCCGTATCCCGGATGGCGGCAAAATCACTATCCATTATGCCTGGGGAGAAAGGGTAGAAAAGACCTGCCGTTTCATTGACGAATATCATACTGAGGTGGGCGGTTATCTCTACCACATTTGTGAATTTGCTGAGTGTATGGAGAAAAATGGACACAGTTATGAACCGAAGCCCACAGAACAGCCATCCACCAAGAAGGCTCCGAAGCATAAAGACTATGAACGATAGGAGGAGATGATGACCGTAAATCAAAAAGCCGTCAAGGTGTTGAACAAGATTTTTGAAGCAGGCTTCACCGAGGAAAAAACCATTGCCGCCATGACCATGGATGAGATTCTGGCCATTCCGGGAATTACGATTGCTGATATTGGGCAGATCAACCGGTTACAGAAAAGTATCCGGGCAAATAGAGTGGTTTCTTTTTTTGCCGATCAGGTGGAAGGAGAATAGGACTGGAAAAATAGAGTGATGGGAGGTGCATGAGAATGGCAACGAAGTACCAGCTCATGACGGAGCTGTACCGTCGTGAAAGCTTGATTGTTGCCAAAAGCCCGGAAGCATGGCAGACTTTTTTGACTTCGGCTTGTAGGAACTACAAATTTCGTTTTGATGAACAGCTCTTGATTTACGCCCAACGGCCGGAAGCCACCGCGGTTACTACACTGGAGAACTGGAATCGGTTGGGACGTTGGGTAAAAAAGAACAGCCGGGGAATTGCGGTGTTTGACGGGAAGGGCCGGAGGAATACGCTGAAATATTATTTTGATCTCTCCGATACAACAGAGGGACGCCATGGGAGCAGGCCCGTCCCAATCTGGCAGATGGAAAAGCGATACGAGCAGGCTGTCATGGAACGATTATCGAACCAGTTCGGCGGCATGGAGAGGGAAACTTTTACTGCCGCCTTGATGGAAACGGCCCGGAATGCAGTAGAGGATAATCTCGTGGATTATCTGGAGCAGTTGAAGGAAGGTATGGAAGGAAGCCTTTTGGAAAAGACAGATGCTCAGATAGCCAAAGAGGTTTACAAAGAACTGATAATAAATAGTGTTGCATTCATGCTGTTTTATCGCTGTGGGCTGGAAAAAGAGGCACAGTTTGACCCTGATGATTTTATTAGTATTTTATATTTTCAAACGCCGGCCATGTTAAACGCCGTTGGTATCGCTACCAGTGACATTGCGGAAATGGCACTAAGGGAAATCTCCCTCTCCATTCAAGAGGTGCAAATGGCAGAAGTGCGCCGAAACCGTACCGTTGCAGAGATGGATCAAAGCCGCTATGATGGAGATAGAACAAAAACGGAAGGGAGCGGAAACTATGAACAAAATCACCTACACGAAACAGGGCGATTATCTTATACCCGACCTCGCATTACCAACGGAGCCAGAACTTCACCTTGGCAGATACGCTTTGATGCGCCAGAATTACCTGGAACAGCACAAGCGGGTGATCTACCTCAACTTGCTGACGACGGGAAAACTGAACGAATATCTTTACCAGATCGAGCAAACAGCCCTTTCCAGACTGGAAACGCTGGTGAAACAGCTCTGCGAGGAACTGAAGGTGACAGAAGAACTGAAGGAGAAAGCGCCCATACAGTGGATCGGCATGATGGGCAATATCCGCAGTCAGGCGGAGGAAGTGATCCTAGAAGAGCTGATTTACAACTGACGCCCCAAGAATTAGAGCCGCAGGCGAAGGATGGTTGGCAGGCGGAAGGAGTGTCTGTGGTACAAATAACCGGGGGCGGCGAACAGCTTAGTATTGCCACCGGAGAAGAAGTAAGGGCAAATCTCCCCACCATAGATGAACAGATGGAAACGATAGAGAAAGCAGAGGAAGCGGATTCCTCTGCTTTTTTCCATTTACAGGAAGCTCCCCTTTCCCATGAAGAAGATGCCGACTTTGAAGAAAAGTCCGATCGTATCACATTTTCCATTAGCTTCTCTGAACATCCGGCCTTTTACGACAAACAGCTCCATGACCGTTACACCGATTTAAACTTTGCCCTTGGGAATAAGTTGCTTGGCATTCTGGATGAAAAGCAACACCGTGAAAGACAGGATAAAAGTAAGGATGTCGGTTGGTATAAAAAGACTGATTTTGAAATTTCTGTCATGATCGACGGTGAGGACTTCCACTATAAGGGGCGATTTGATATCGGGGAGAGAGAGTATTCGTAAAAATTTCTGATATGGGCAATCAAGTCACCTTCGCCGTCCCCG